>NZ_CAXFCL010000080.1:0-31529 GCF_964000955.1 uncultured Abyssibacter sp. | reverse complement strand
GGCCCCCTGCGGGGCGAACTGCGGAATGTTGTTCCGGTAGGAGCGGTTGTTGCGCACCAGGTTCTTTTCGCCGAACTGGACGCGGCCGGGCAGATCGAACACCAGGAAACCACCGACATTGTCGTGGGCGATGTTGTCCACGTATTCGGCGCGGTAGGTGTTCTCGAACTCGAACCCGGCGACGTTGTGGAACGCCTCGGTCCGGCGCACGAGAATGTCGCTGGACTGGCCGATGTACACGCCGGCGTCGGAAGAACCGATGGACACCGAGTCCTCGATCAGGATGTAGCGACAGACGACCGGATAGAACGCATAGGCGCCGTTGTTCACCCAGGATTCCATCGACTCGTCGTAGTTGGGCGAGGCCGGGTCGGCGTTGGACCAGCCGATCTTCACCCGGCGGAAGGTCACGTGTTCGGAGCGGAACACACGCACGCCGTTGCCGGGGGCGTCGTAGACGGTGATGTCCTCGATGGTGAACCCGTCGACCTGGTTGACGCTGATCCCGTCCTGCGCCGGCGATTCGGCGAAGGACAGAATCGTCTTGTCCATGCCGGCGCCGCGCACGGTGATGCCGCGCTTGCCGGTCATGATCAGCCCGGTGGTGAACGCGTACTCGCCCTCGCAGAATTCGATGACATCGCCTTCGCGCGCCTCGAAGAACGCGATCAGCGCGTCACGCTGGGCGGTAGCCGGATCGCAGATCACGTGGGTGACCGGCGCGCCGGACGCGTCACCCGGAACCCCGTCCGGTGCCGGCGACTGACCACAGCCGCAAAGCCACGCCGTCGCCAGCAGGCAAATGATTGATGCTCGACGTCCGATCATGTCTCCCCCCTGATCTCGATACGACGGCCGGCTTGTATGCGCCGAAACCAGAGTCTAGCGCGCTGGTGGCGCAACGGTTGGTGCCGTCCGTCTCCCGAGACGCGTGGGCCCGCATGAATTGAGCTAAAATTCCCAAAGCGGCGGAAGCCGGAGCCGTCGAGCCACCGCATACAGCCGGCCACGCCGGTAGTAGGTCGCGACACTCCGTCTGTGCCTCATCGCTCGCATCGAACGCCATCCAGGAACAGGAGGCACGTCGCCCGATCTGGCTGAATTCAGCCCCCGATCGTCATCACGCTCATGGTTGAACTGGTTACCGTCACTGAACCGGCTGCCGCCGAATCCACCGTGCCGCTGCATGCGCGCAGCGACATGATGCGAGGCATCAGGCTGCTGCTGGAATTGTGCGTGGACGGTGCGCGCGCGGACATGGTCTGGTTCCAGCCCGGCACGCCGGACCTCACACGAGTCGTGCGCATGAACCCGAGCGTCCGCATCCCGCCAGCGGAGCATGAGCAGTTCATCGCATTGTCCGAACATGTCCTGACGCTGGGGCTGCCCAACATCATGGCGCCCAGCATTCGTCGGGACGTGCGCCTCAAGGACTTTCCGGCCAACCACAGGCAACTGCCCAATGCGGGGTTTTTCGCCTGGGCCATCGTCGTCAACGGCGAGCGGCTTGGTGTGATGTGCATGGCGCGCGCCGACAGCGGACTGCTGACGGCCAACGAGCGCAGGCACGTCATGCGCATTGCGGAACTCGTCACCATCTGCCTGCGTGCACACTACGACGCCGCATACGACGAGCTGACGGGTCTGATGACCCGGCGCCAGGGGCATGAAAGTCCTGCTCAGAGAACTGCGTCGCTCCGCTCGCCGGCTCCAGCCGACCTGCGTATCGATGCTGGATCTGGACCATTTCAAACTGCTCAATGACAGCCGGGGGCATGCCGCCGGGGACGCCGCGCTGAAGTCCGTCGCGCAGCTGCTGCAAAAGGCCTACCAGCGCGCGGGTGATGTCGTCATCCGCTGGGGCGGTGAGGAAATCCTGATCTTGCAGCCTGGCGTGAACGCCCTCGCCGCCGAGGAGTACGCCAAACGGGTGCGAGACGATCTCCGGGCGCTGGACATTCCCAATCCCGCAGCACCGCTGGGCTGCGTCACGGCGAGCATCGGCGTGGCGGCGTATGCGCCCGCGCCAGGCACGCCCGTGATCAATCCCGAGGAGATCGCAGGCCGGCTGATTTCCGAGGCGGACCGGGCGCTCTACGCGGCAAAAAACGGTGGCCGCAACCAGGTCATCGCGACCGAGGTGTCGGTCGAGATACCGGACCAGCTCTAAAACGTCACAGCAACCGCATTCGCCACATTGTCCGCCAGCGCCAGCGACGCGGTGAGCCCAGGCGACTCGATTCCGAACAGGTTCACCAGACCCGGTATGCCGTGGTCACCGGGACCGGAGATGCGGAAATCCGCTGCCGGTTCGCCTGGCCCGGCGATCTTGGGGCGGACACCGGCATAGGCGGGTTCGAGCCGGGCCGCATCCAGCGCCGGCCAGTAGTGCCGTATGGCAGCCTCGAATCCGGCGCCTCGGGCCGGGTCGACCTGGTAGTCCGGCGCATCCACCCATTCGACATCGGGCCCGAACCGCGCCTGCCCGGCCAGATCCAGCGTCAGATGCACACCCAGACCGCCGGGCTCCGGCACCGGGTAGACCAGCCGCGAAAACGGCGCCCGCCCCCGCAGCGTGAAATAGCTGCCCTTGGCGAACCAGGCGCGGGGCCGCCGCGCCTCCGGCAGACGGTCGGTGCGGGCGGCCAGCGCCGGCGCATCCAGACCAGCCGCGTTCACCACCACCTGGGCGATCAGGGCGGGGCGATCCGCGTCCTCGGTGAACACCTCGATGCCGCGCCCGGTCGGCACCAGCCGGCTCACCGTGGTGTGACAGGCCAGCATCGCCCCGGCCGTCTCCGCCTGCCCCAGCAGCGACAGCATGTAGGCATGCGAGTCGATGATGCCGGTGGAGGGCGACAACAGCGCCGCCGTGCAATGCAGCGCCGGTTCCAGCGCCCTGGCCTCGGCGGCGCTCAGCCGGCGCAGATCATCGACGCCGTTGGCCGCCGCCCGGCGCCGGATCGATTCGAGCTCGGATTCCTGCGATGCGTCGGTCGCGACGATCAGCTTGCCGCAGCGGCGATGCGGAACGTTGTTGCGCTCGCAGTAGGCATACAGCTGCGCCTTGCCGCGAACGCAAAGCGTCGCCTTCAGCGACCCCGCCGGATAGTAGATGCCGGCGTGGATAACCTCGCTGTTGCGGGCGCTGGTCACGGTGCCGAACTGCGCCTCGCGTTCCAGGATCAGCGTTTCACGGCCCTGCCGCGCCAGCGCGCGGGCAACCGCCAGGCCGATCACGCCTGCACCCACGACCACGCATTCGACCGGCTCCGCCATCAACCGCTCTTGGCCGGAAGCTCGAACAGGTCCAGAAAACGCCGCACGTCGGTGGCCTCGCCCTGGATGGTGATGCCGTTGTCGGCCGCCGCGTCCACCGGCATCAGCCCGTAGATCAGGCCGGCCAGGGCTGACGCATCGGGGGCGATGAAGCTCACCGCGGCATCCAGTACCTCGGTGCGACGGATGACCAGCGTCCGCCGCTCGACCTGTGCGTGGAACAGCTCGCCAGCGACATCGAAGCCCACGCCCAGGACCAGCTCGCCGGCCTGGTCCGGATCGAACATCGTGCGCAGCGACATCATCAGCGACATCGGCGACAGCGGCAGCCTCGGATCGTGCAGTGACGAACGTGCCGCCCAGCGGCCCAGCTCCTGGAGGATCGGCTCGGCCTCATAGCCCCAGTCGGTGAGTTCATAGATCTGCGTGGCGGCCGGCGGGGGCAGCTTGCGCCGTGTCAGCACGCCAACGGACTCCAGTCCTTCCAGGCGCTGGGTCAGCACCTTGGCGCTGATCCCGGGCAGATGCGCGCGCAGATCGGAGAAGCGACGACCGCCCAGCATCAGCTCGCGGATCACCAGCAGCGACCACCGCTCGCCAATCAGCTCCAGCGCGAACGCCGCCCCGCAGGCGTCGTGGTACCAGCGGCCGTGCGCGGTGCCTGTCGCTTCATTAGTTTCTTTTTGTAACTTCATTGTTGCTTTCAGTAACCTTCCCTGCAATGCTACCCCAATACGAGGCGGCAGCGTCATCGAAGATCCACAGGATTCCCCCACGCTGCCACATGGCCATTCGCGACAGGAGACACGACCATGCACGAGCTGAAAATCACCCGCCACATCAGCGCACCGACGGATCGGGTGTGGGACGTGCTCGCCAACCGCCAGGAAGAATGGTGGTGCCCGAAACCCTGGACCATCGAACTGATCGCCCAGGAACGCCGCGCCGGCGGCCGCTCGGCCATGATCATGCGCGGCCCGAACGGCGAGGAGATGCCGCAGGAAGGCATTGTCCTGGCCTGGGACGAGGGCCGCCGCATCGTGACCACCGACGCGCTCAATGCCGCCTTCGAGCCAACCGGACCGTTCATGATCGGCTTCTGGGAGATCGAACCCGACGGCGATGGCACCTTGTACACGGGCCGCGCCCGGCACTGGACCGAAGAGGCCCGCAAGCAGCACGAGGCGATGGGATTCCACGCCGGCTGGACCGCCGTCGCCGATCAGCTGGCCGCCCTGTGCGAGGCCGACGCATGAGCGACACGTCCGCGACGACCCAACCGTTGGTCTCGGCCTTCCGCTGGGTGCCGGACTTCGCCCGCGGCCTGGTGCGTGATCTGCGCGTGCGCTGGGCGCTGGAGGAAATCGGCCGCCCCTACCGCACCGTGCTGATGGACGCCGCCCAGCCACGTGACGCCGAGTACCGGGCGTGGCAACCATTCGGGCAGGTTCCGGCCTTCGATGACGGCGCCATCCGGCTGTTCGAGAGCGGCGCCATCCTGCTGTACCTGGGCGAACAGGACGAAACACTGCTGCCCACCGATCCGGCGGGACGCTGGGCCGCAACCGCCTGGACCTTCGCGGCGCTGAACAGCATCGAACCGGCCGTGAGCCGCTTGGTCAGCCTGGACCTGTTCCACACGAACGACGCCTGGAGCGCGGAGGCCCGCGTGCCGGCCTTGGAGTTCGTCAACGCCCGGTTGCGAAGCCTCGCCGACGCGCTGGGCGAGCTGGACTGGCTCACCGGACGCTTCACCGTCGCAGACATCCTGATGGTGACGGTGCTGCGCAACCTGCATCACACCAACCTCGTTGCCGCGTTTCCGAATCTCGCCGCCTTTCAGGCGCGCGGTGAGGCTCGGCCGGCCTTCCAACGGGCGATGAACGCCCAGATCAACGACCTTTCCAACGGAGACACCCCATGAGCTATATCGACGGATTCGTGATTGCCGTACCCACCGCCAACCGCGAGCAGTTCATCCAGCACGCCCGCACCGCTGACGACTGGTTCATCGAGAACGGCGCCCTGCGCGTGATCGAAACCTGGGGCACCGACGTGCCGGACGGCAACGTCACCGATTTTCGACGTGCGGTTCAGGCCACGCCCGACGAGACCGTCGTATTCAGCTGGATCGAGTGGCCCGACAAGGCGACCCGGGACACCGCCATGCAACGCATGATGAGCCCGGACAACAACGACCCGCGCTTCGACATGGAGAAGAACCCCATGCCCTTCGACGGCCAGCGGATGATCTTCGGCGGCTTCGAACCGGTGCTGGAGCTCAATCGCTCGTAGTCGCCAATGCATGCGTCGGGGACCAGCGCAGACGCTCGTCCCCGGCGATGTCTTTACAGAATATTTCCGGGACCGGGCATAGGATCAACCCTCTATAAAAGTGACTTGGTTGCTCCCCATGATGAGCCATGAGAACCAGCGGGCCCCGCATCCCGGTGAGCATGCGCAAAGTTTCGAATTTGCAGCGGAAATCGAGATCGTCGGCGTCCTGTGGCAGCTTCAGCGCCCCGGCGGCAGGAACATCAGCCAACAGCGGCTTCTGGAACACCCGAAAATCCGCAAGTGCTTTCGCTCGTCCGATGTGCGCCACGCCATTTTCAGACTGATCGACGAGGGCTCTCTGGATATCGTTCAGGCCGAGGATGCGGACTATTTTCGCCTCACGCCCTCGGGGCTGGACCGGGCGATCCGCCATGCGATGACACCCAATTTCTACGCGCTGCCACCGGCGGACCGGCAGGCGCTGCTCGCCGCCCGGAGTCGCGCCACGAACTGACCGCCCGGCACCGAGGCCAGGTGGTCAGCGCTTCCGGAATGGTCTTGCCTGACATACCGTGACGCCGACCAACACCAACGAGCGGAACGCCATGGATCAGAGCGAGCGCCCGGTCGACACTGCCACACTCGACGCCCTGCGTTCGCTGACGACATCCGACGCGAAGCTGGCCACACTGATGAAGGCGACCACGCTGGGCGTCGATCAGCCCATCGCGCTGGCGTCCTTTCTCGACGGGGATCACGAGCGCTGTCTCGCCGCTCATGGATTGCCCGAACTGCCGCGTATGGAACGCAGCGGTTCGTTCTGCGACGCGACCGTCCGCACTGGTGGCTGTCTGGAGATCGAGGACGCGCTCGCCGATCCGCGCTTCCGCCACAACCCGCTGGTGACCGGCCCGGCCCATGTCCGCAGCTGCACGGGCTATCCCCTCGTCACACCGGACGGAGTTCGGATCGGCGCGCTTTGCGTCATGAGCCCCCAACCCGGCCGACTGACCGATCGCGAGAAGGAATTTCTCGCATTGCAGGCGGTGGCGGTGACCATGGCGCTGGACGCGCACCTCAACCAGCTCGCGCTGGAGACCAGCCAGGCCCGTCTCGCCGAGCAGAACTGGCGCCTGGAGTCCACCATCGCCGGGACCAACGCCGGCACCTGGGAGTGGAACGTGCAGACCGGCGAAACCCGGTTCAACGAAACCTGGGCGCAGTTCATCGGCTACCGCCTGGAGGAACTGCAGCCGGTCTCCATCAACACCTGGCTTGAAAACACCCACCCTGAGGATCTGGAACGCTCCGGCGAACTGCTGAACGCGCATTTCGCCGGTGACAGCGAGTTCTACGAGTGCGAGGCGCGGATGCGCCACCGCGACGGCTCTTGGATCTGGGTGCTGGACCGGGGACGCGTACGCACCTGGACCGACCAGGGTGAGCCGGAGTGGATGTACGGCACCCACGAGTTGATCACCGAGCGCAAGCGTCGCGCCGAAGCGCTGGAGCAAAGCGAAGCCCGTCTCAAGCGCGTCAGCGAGGTGGCCGGCATCGGTGGCTGGGAACTGGATTGCCGGTCCGGCGAGATGACCTGGTCCGACATGACCTACATGATTCACGGCCTGCCGATCGGCCAGATCCCAGCCGTGCAGGAAGCCATCGAGTTCTACGCGCCCGAAGCGCGGGAGACCATCCAGAACGCACTGACCGTCTGCATCGAGACGGGCGCGCCTTACGACCTGGAGCTGCCGTTCATCCGCGCGGACGGCAGCCGCATCTGGGTCCGCGCCGTGGGTCAGGCCGACCGCGCCGATGGCGAGACGCTCCGTGTCACCGGCTCCTTCCAGGACATCACCGAATCCTACGAACTGCGGCTGCAACTCTCGCAGGAACGGCAGCGCCTGCTCGAACACGCCCGGGCGCTGGAGCAGCAGCAGCGGGAACTGGAGATCAGCAACACCAGCCTGGAGAACTTCGCCTACGTCGCCAGCCATGACCTGAGTTCGCCCTTGCAGAACATGAAGAGCTTCTCCGAGCTGCTCATCCGCGATCTGGGCCCGAATCTGGACGGCCGGCGCGAGCAGTACGTCAAGTTCCTGCTGCAATCGATGGATCGCATGCAGTCGCGGATCGAAGGCCTGCTGTCGCTGTCCCGGGCCCGGCGAGCGACGCTCGATCTGCAACGGGTGAATCTCGGCGAGTTGATCGAGCGCGTACGCGGCGACCTGTCGCACCGGATCGAGGCGCTGGACGCGACGCTGGACTACGGCGATCTGCCCGACGCCGTCTGCGACGCGACGCTGATGGAACAGGTGATCCAGAACCTGATCGAGAACAGCCTGCGCTACCGCGGCCAGCACCCGCCCCTCATCCGCATCCACGGCAGCCGGGATGGCGATTCGGTTTCCCTGGCCTTCGCGGACAACGGCGTCGGCTTCAAACCCCAGCACAGCGATCGCATCTTCCGGATGTTCGAACGGCTCTCCAGCGATTCGGAAGGCTCCGGCATCGGCCTGGCGATCTCGCGCCTGATTCTCGAACGCCACCACGGCACCATTAACTGCACGGCCGAGCCCGGCAACGGCGCCACGTTCACGCTGAGCTGGCCAGCGAAGCCGAGGCACTGACGCCGCGATCGTCCACTTCCGGAACCCGATCCCGGTTGATCACGCCCCGGACCTTGCGCGATGCTCCCCACCGACTCTGGAGGAGCAGGACATAAAGCCATGGCCACCAGCCGGGCGCGGGGACTGGATGGGGACTACGACTATGTGATCGTCGGTGCCGGTACGGCCGGCTGCATCGTCGCCAACCGGCTTTCGGCCGACCCCGACAAGCGTGTGCTGCTGCTCGAAGGCGGTGGCCGCGACAACTGGATCTGGTTCCACATCCCGGTCGGCTACCTGTTCGCGATCGGAAATCCGCGCTCCGACTGGATGTTCCGCACCGAGGCCGAACCGGGCCTGAACGGCCGCTCGCTGGGCTATCCCCGCGGCAAGGTGCTGGGCGGGTCCTCGGCAATCAACGCGATGATCTCCATGCGCGGCCAGGCCGAGGACTATCGTCAATGGCGTCGCATGGGCCTGGAGGGCTGGGACTGGGACGACGTGCTGCCGGTGTTCCGCAAATTCGAGGATCACTTTCTCGGCGACAGCGAGCACCACGGCATCGGCGGTGAATGGCGCATCGAGGCCCCGCGCATCCAGTGGGAGATTCTCGACGCCGTCGGCGAGGCCGCCGAACAGATGGGCGTGCCGCGTATTCCCGACTTCAACACCGGCGACAACGAAGGCTGCAGCTACTTTCACGTCAACCAGCGCAAGGGCTGGCGCTGGTCGGCGGCCCGAGGCTTTCTCAAACCGGTGATGAACCGTCCGAACCTGCGGGTCGAGACCGACGTGCTGGTCGAGCAGCTGCTGTTCGAAGGCCATCGCGCCCGCGGCCTGCGTTGCTCGCGGGCAGGCGAAACCTTCACCGTCAACGCCGGCTGCGAGGTCATTCTCTGCGCCGGTTCCATCGGCTCCACCCAGTTGCTGCAACGCTCCGGCGTCGGTCCGCGCGACTGGCTGGGCGAGCTGGGCATTCCCGTGGTCGCCGACCGGCCGGGCGTCGGCCGCAACCTGCAGGACCACCTGCAACAGCGGGCGATCTACCGGGTCAGCGGCGTCAAGACGCTGAACATGACCTACCGCTCCTGGCTCGGGCGCGCCGGCATGGGGCTGGAATATCTGCTGTTCCGGCGCGGCCCGCTGACCATGGCGCCATCCCAGCTCGGCCTGTTCACCCGCTCCGACCCGTCACAGTCACGCGCCAACCTCCAGTTTCACGTCCAGCCGCTGTCGCTGGACAAGTTCGGTGACCCACTACACGACTTCCCGGCGATCACCGTGGCGCCCTGCAACCTCCGCCCCACGTCACGGGGCACGATCCGCATCCGCTCCACCGACCCGCGCGAGCCGCCGCGCATCGCACCGAACTACCTCGACACCGAGGAGGACCGCCGCGTGGCTTCCGACGCCATCCGCGCCACCCGCCGGCTGATGGCGCAGCCCGCTCTCGCACGCTTCCGACCCGAGGAGTATCTACCCGGCCCCGCGACCGGGGACGACAATGCATCACTGGCAAAGGCCGCCGGCGACATCGGCACCACGATCTTTCACCCGGTGGGAACGGCGAGAATGGGGCTGCGCGACGATCCACAGGCCGTGGTCGACAACCGCCTGCGCGTGATCGGAGTCGACGGCCTGCGGGTCATCGATGCCTCGGTGATGCCGACCATCACCTCGGGCAACACCAACACGCCGACGGCCATGATCGCGGAGAAGGGCGCGGCCTGCGTGCGCGAGGATGCGAAGGCCGGGAAAACCGGCTGACCGCCCCGCGGCCGGTGCCGCTACCCGCCGTCGTCCACCCCGCCATCACCCGGCGTGGTATCAGCGATCATCATCCAGTCGACGATGCGGTCCGCCTGACTCCAGTCCGTGTACTCGAACTCGCGGCGGGTGTCGGTGTCACCACCGGCGCGGGCGACGATGCGGCGCATGACCCAGCGAATGAAGACGTTGTAACGCGGATACTTGACCGCACCGGCGAGGTAGTCAGTCTTTCGCGGGTGCCATCCGGTCGTGTCCAGAAACGCCGCCGTCAGTGTCTGCACCGCCTGGTGGCCGGCCGCCGCCGACCAGGCCGCGCTGACCGACAGGAACATCGCGCAGCGATGCGCGTTGAGCGCATCCCGGTGCTCGGCGATGAACCGGCGGATCGCGCCCGGATAGCGTTCGACATAAACCGGCGCGGCCACCACAACGACGTCAAAGTCCGCCAGGTCCGGTACGCCGACCCGCGACTGCGCGCTGAAGGTCTCGACCGTCGCACCGAACGACCGAGCACGTGCCTCCATGTAGCCGATGATCTTTTCGGTCTGCCCGTACTTCGACGCATAGACGATCAGGATTGAGGCCATGGCGACTCCAGGCTGGAGCGGACGAAGCAATCCGCAGGACGCTCAGCTTGCGATGCCGCGCCTCGGCAGGTCTTGACCTGGATCAAGCCGACGGATGCGATCAGCGCAGCGCCACGGAACCGGCGCCCGAGACCGACTCCACGGCAATCCACACCGCGTCCGCCCGCCCTCGCGTATCGACCACGCGCAGCCGATGGCGCCCGGTTCGTGGCGACCATTGCAGCGGCTGACCCGGCGCCACGCTGCCGAGATACCCATCATCGGCGAACCAGTGCAGCCGCCCGGCGTCGGCATCGGCGGTGGCCAGCAAGGCAATCTCGCGCTGCCCGGCCGTGAGCACCTGGGTCACGCGGGGGTCGGGCGAACGGATCTCCGGCGGCGAGCCGGCCATGTCCATGCAGTCGCAACCCGGTGCCGGCGGCGGCGCGCGATAGGCCATGCCGGCCTGACGGAACAACGCGGCCAGATCGCTGGGCCAGAACGCGAACACCTCCATCCGCGTCTCTGGCGGCATGTGCAGGCACACGCGCTGTCCGGTCTCGCGGTCGACCGGGACCGCCCGGTAGATCGAGTTCACCCGGATCGGCGATACGCCCGGGATGAACCAGCTCCGGTCCCGACTGGGGCAGTGCTCGCCGGGCAGATCACCGGTCATCGCGCAGACTTCGACCTGCCGCACGTTGATCAGCCCGGGCGGGATGCCCTGCGGGGAAAAGGCATCGGCATCCCGAGCGGCCAGCGCCCGCACGATGCGGAAGAACAGCGGCGCGGCCGCCTGCCGTCCGACAAAGGCCGGGTTGCTGCGCCCCTCGAAATCACCGACCCAGACCGCCAGCACGTAGGGCCCGGCAATGCCGATCGACCATGCGTCGCGAAACGCGTAGGACGTGCCGGTCTTCCAGTACACCGGGTAGTCCGGCGCCCGATCGCCGGCGGCGAGGCGGTCCACCGGCGGGTTGTGACGCAGCATCTCCAGCGTCAGGAACGCCGCCTCCGGCGTCATCAGCGCGCGCGTGGCCGGCGGCGGCGCGTCGGCCCGCCACACCGGCTCCGCCCAGTCGCCGAGATTCGCGAGCGTGGCGTACAGCGACACCAGCTCGGCCATGGTCAGCTCATGGCCGCCCAGGGCCAGCGCGAGGCCGTAGTGCTCCGGGGACCGGAGGTTTCGCACCCCGGCGTCGTCCAGCAGACGCCACAGCGCATCGTCATGCAGGCGCAGCAGCAGATCGACGGCCGGCACGTTGCGCGACTGGATCAGCGCGTCGCGGGCCAGCATCGGCCCGCGAAACCGGGCGTCGCTGTTCTCCGGGGTGTACAGACCGAAACGGCGCGGCGCGTCCTTGAGCAGGCTCATCGGATGGATCAGACCCTGCTGTTGCGCCAGCGCGTAAATGAACGGCTTGAGTGTCGAGCCCGGCGAGCGCGGCGCCAGCGCGCCGTTGACCTGCCCGTGCAGCGCATCGTCGAAATAATCCGCCGACCCGACCATCGCGACGATCTCGCGCGTCCGCCAGTTCATCAGCAGCGCGCTGGCATTGGTCATGCCGATCGAGCGATGCGCGGCAACGTGGCCATCGACCTGACGTTCCACCAGGGTCTGCAAATCCAGGTCCAGCGACGTGCGCAGGGTCCGGGCGGACTCGCCCCGCAACCGCAGCGCATCGACAAAATGCGGCGCGCGAAACGGCAGCTCGCCGGCTCCGCTCACGGCCATCCGCAACCGCAGATCGTCGGCGCCCGGCGCCGTCCCGGGATCGGCCGCGGTCCAGGCCGCCCACAACCGCCGGCGCGCGGCATCGACCTCGCGCCAGCCATCCGCCCGCGTCGGCACGCGGGCACCGGGATTCTGCGGAATCACCGCCAGCGTCATCGCCTCCACCGGGCTCAGCCGCGCAGCCGGCTTGCCGAAATAGATGCGGCTCGCCGCGCCGATGCCCTCGATGTTGCCGCCGTAGGGCGCAAGGTTCAGATAGGCCTCAAGAATGGCGCGCTTGTCGTGATGCAGTTCCAGCCGCAGCGCCCGCGCCATCTGCACCAGCTTGCCCAGCGGGCGCGTGGTGTCGATGCCGTCGCGCAGCCGAACGAGCTGCATGGTGATGGTCGACGCGCCGCGCACGCGGCCACCGCGCGCCATGTCCCAGATCGCGTGACCCAGCGCGAACGGATTGACGCCCGGATGCCGGAAATACCAGCGGTCCTCGTACAGTGTCGTCGCCTCGACCACCGCCGGTGCGATCTCATCCAGCGGCGTGTACAGGCGATAGCGATCATCCGGCGCCAGCGTCAGTCGCAGCAACCGACCATTCCGATCCAGATACGCCGTCGAAAACCCGGAACCGGGATAAAGCGATGGAGCGGGCAGCAACCACAGCAGCCCGACCGCAAGCAGACCCGCCGCCGCGACCACCGCGCCGCAGGCCAGCAGAGGTTTTGCGAACCGCGACATCGGTTTACCGCCCGGCGATCCCGACCCGCCCCGCCGCCGTGCTGCCATGCACGTCACGCCGATACATCGACTGCGCCGATGCCGGCGGCACGACGAACTCACCAACCGCGGTGGGTCGCGCGCGGTAGACCAGTTCGGTGACGCCGCCATCCACCGGACCGAACCACAGCACGCGGTCCTCGCGCACCTCGACATGGCCCTGCTGCCAGGCCTCCAGCGAATCGACGTCGACCTCGAAACCGGCCGGCAGCAAATCGATGACCGCGACGTGCTGATGCAGCGCGCCATCCGTCGAGCGCAGGCGCAGGCGGACCCGCAGATCCTCGCCGACCCGAGGGCGGGCCGCGACATCCTCATCCGGCGCGAGGAACTCGCGGGTGATCTCCAGCCCGTCGGCGCGGGCGGCATCCGGCAACCCGGCATCAAAACCCGCCTGGCGCAGCGCGTAGTAGGCGGTGGCATCGCTGGTCAGACGCACGGCCGGGGCATCGGCCGGCAACGACGTCGCGGCGCCGGGCTCCAGCGGCAAGGCGGTCGCCGCGCCCGATGCATTCAGCACCTCGGCCCGAACCGGTTCGCCGCCGGCCGACTCGCCGACCGCGTGCAGCGCCATCACCGCGAAGGCCGCGCTGTAGCTGTTGTAGCCCTGGTTCAGCACCGGCGTCAGCAGGTGCTTCAGATCATCCGCATCCACCTCGGCCCGCAGGTCGGGGGCGTGACGCGAAACAACATCGATGAACTGCGCGTCCTGCGCGAGCACCGAGTCGTAGGGCCCGGGCTGATCCAGCGATTGGCGACCGAGCCGGTAACCTCGCAGCAGGCGCTCGGCCTCGGGCGTGCTCTGCAACAGCGCCAGCGCGCCGGCCAGCCAAACCGCGGTGACATCGCCGCGCCAGAGGCTGTCATCCTGCCGACCCAGCCACTGCTGCAAATCCAGCACCTGGTTGCCGGTGACCTCGCCGCCGCGTGTCAGCAGGTAGATCGCGTAGGCACGCCGCCGGGCATCAGCCAGGGTGTCGACCGGCGTGTTCGCCCGCCGGCGCAGATAGGACTGCCCGCGCGACAGCAAACCCTGGGCATCGCCCGGCAAGCGGCCGGCATCCAGGGCATCCCGCAGGAAATGCAGCGCATGCAGGCTGGCATCCACATCGCTGCCCGACCCGCCAGGCCACAGCGAGAACCCGCCGTCATTCTGCTGGCGCAGGCGCAGCGCCGCGACCAGCGTGTCGACACGGTCGGCCGAACCGGCCACCAGGCTGGGCCAGGCGGCGCTGACGAGCTGCTCGGTGCAACTGAACGGGTACCCGGCCAGGAAGTCGACCAGGCCGTCGGCCAGCAGCACCGGACTGTGACTGGCGCGCAGCGACGCGGAGGCATGCACCGGCAACAGATCGCGCGGCATCTCCAGCCGGTGCGTCCCGGCGTCGATGTTGCCCAGCGTCACGTTGTCCGCATAGGCCACGGCGGGGCGCACCGACAGTGTCGCCGTCCGGGTCTGACTGACATCGCCGAGCGTGGCGTGGAATTGCAGCGATGCGCTGCCGAAGGACGGCAACGCGCGCACGCGGAATCGGGCATTGCCCTCGCGGTTCTCGCCGATGGTCAGCGTCGTGCTCGACTCGCCAACGATCTCCAGCTGCTCGCCGGGCTCCAGCGTCAGACCGATCTGCGCCTGTGCGCCCGAGCCGGCCACGCCATTGCTGACGCCGACGACCACCTCGAACTCGTCACCCGGCGCGGCCATGGTCGGCAGGTTCGGGGTGACGACAATCGGCGCGCGCACGGTCACGGACTCGCTGTCCGCGCCCATCGCCGAATCGCTGACCGCCACCGCCATGACGCGAAGCTGGCCGTTGAAGTGATCCGGTACGACATAGCGCGCCGTGCGCGGCTGCGGTCCGGCATCCACCACACCCAGCCAGTACACCGCCGGCGCATCGGTCTTGCGCGCGAAGGGGTTGAGGTTGCGCAGCAGCGCCGCCTTGGCCGCGTCGCCGCCACCAACCCCCGCGATCTGCTTCAGCAACCGGAACTCGGGCAGCAGCAGGTCGACGGTCTGCAAGGTCTCGACCTCCAGCGCCCGCTTGCGCAGGAAGTGATCCAGCGGCGCCGGGGTGTCGTAGCCGGCGACCTGGAGAATCCCCTCGTCGACCGCGAACACCGCCATCCGCGCCGGCTCCTCCGCGGCGTACTCGATCTCCAGCGTCTCGCCCGGCCGCATGCGCTCGACCACGTCCAGCGACACCGGCAGCGTCCGGCGCGATCGGCCGACCGTGATCGGCGCGACGGCGTAGGACAGCGGCGCGGTGTAGATGTCCGGCGCGTCCAGCGCGCGCACGAAAGCGACGTTCACATAGGCCGAACCGTCCAGATCCTCCGGCACGCGGATGCGCTGCACGCTGGCCGGTGTCTCCGACCGGAACCAGCGCCATGCGACGACATGATCGGTCTCGATGGTGATCAGCCCGGCGCCGGCGAAGGGCGCGACCATCGCCAGCTCGATGCTGTCGCCCGGCGCGTAGTCACTGCGATCCAGCGACAGCTCCAGTTCCGAACCCCGCTCCAGACCGGCGGACAAATCGCCCGACCCGGCGACGAAATACTCGACCCTGGCGCGGACCAGCCCGGTCGGATCGACGAACTCGACGACGTAATCCCCAGCCGTATCGGTCGTCAGCGCGTAGTCGAGACCGGAGGTCGGCAGCGGTGCCTCGACCGGCTCGCCCACCGGCACCAGCTGCGGCAGCGACTGATAGCGATATCGGCCGTCGCTGCCGCGCACCAGCGAGGATTGCTGCACCCGCTGCATCCGCCGCGCGACCAGCTTGGGCATGGCCCGCGGCTGCTCGTCCACGCCCAGCGCCACCAGCCGCACCGCAGCCGCGCTGCCCTGGCGCAGGTAGGACAAATCGCCATCCGCCTTCCAGCCAACCACGGCGTCCAGCGGCGACAACATCACCGAATCGCTCGCTGACACGCCGCGGCCGCCAGCCTCCTCGTAGCCTTCGACCTGGGTGGTCACCCGGTAGATGCCTGCCGCGTAGCGCGCGAGGTTGAGCGTGAACTGCGCCAGCCCGTCGGCATTGGTCCGCGCGTCGGGCAAGTCGATGGTCTCGGAGCGGAAGCTGTCCTCGTCACGCAGCGGATCGATGAACCGATAGCCCGGGTAGTCGTCGAAGCGCAGCAGCGCCGGTTGCACGATAGCCTTGGCCGACACCGCGCGATCCTCCGCCGGCGTGCCGAACAGGTTGTCCACGTTGACGTCCAGGCGCAGATCGCCGGGCGCCAGCCAGGCCCGGCCTTCCGCACCCGCGATGCGGGCACGAACCTTGAGCCGGTCCGGCTGGAATTCCTGGACCTGGAAGCCGCCGTTGCCAATCACCTCGCGGCGCTCGCCGTCGCGCCCGCGGATCAGCGCGACATTGACTCCGTAGCGGCCGGTCTCGCTCTGCGGCAGGGTCGGAATGTCCAGCGCGTCGAAGCCGGCCGGGTCCAGCGTGACGCGGCGCTCGAAGAACGGTCGCCCGCTCGGATCGGTGACGCTGATCTCCAGCGGCAGATCGGGTGCCGGAGCAAAATCGCGGCGCTTAACGATGTAGGCCAGATGCACGGTTTCGCCGGGCCGGTACAGGCCGCGGTCGGTGAACGGAAAGGCCGACAGGCCATCCGGGTTGCCGTAGCGCGTGTACTCGCCACCGACATCGAAGCGCGAGTAGTTCAGACCGCGATCACGGCGCTGGTAGGGGATGAACGCGACATCCGAACCCGAGCGCACGACGAAGACGGTGGGCTCGCGCTCCTCGCCCAGACCGGACAGATCGCCGAAGGTGGCATGCCCGGCGCCGTCGGTCCGCCGCCTTGCGACCGCGACACCGTTGAGCCCCAGCAACGCGACCTCGGCGCCGCCCACCGGCCGCCCGTCACCCACGTCCATCACGAACAGCTCACGGCCGCCGTCGGAACCCGTGGTCTTGACCAGCAAACCCAGGTCCGACAGCAGCACCAGACGCTGCTCGCCGACACCAACCGGCCGATTGCCGGCGGCATCCCAGCCTTCCACGCTGACAAAGAACAGCCCCAGCGGCTGACCGGCCGTGAAATCGGACAAATCGATGCTGGCGTACTTCGCCTCGCGATCGCCGCCGGGGGCCAACGGAATCACGGTCCGCTCGCGTTCGGTGAGGTTGTCCCGGTCGAAGTTCCAGCTGGTGAAATCCGGCCGACTCAGCTCACCGCGGGTCTGCGACACCAGATGATGCAGATCGCGGTTGCTGACGCGGCCCACCTCGACACGCAGCGCCGAGACGCCGCGCGAGACGAACGACAGCCGCCGGTCGCCGCTGCGCGCGAGCAGGCCGCCATCGCCGATCAACCGGGCCTCCCGCGGATAATTCCGCGCCGACACCACTGCCTCGATGGCCTCACCCGTTGTCAGGCCGCTGGCCGCCTCCAGTCCGGGACGCACACGCAGGTACAGCTCGCGGTCGTCCGGTGTCTCGAAGCGCAGGCTTTGCGTGGTCTGGACCGGCCGCTCACCGGGGGTGAACGTCACCTCCAGACGCCGCGCCATGTCCCGCGCGGCCGGGCTCAGCGCGCCGACCGTACGCCAGCGGTTGTAGGCGCGCGCCGCCTCGGGCGTCCCATCGGCCACGGGCCTGCCTTCGCGGTCCCGGCGCGGCAGCAGGTAGACCTCCAGCCGATCCCGCAGCGCGGCCATGTCCACCGCCTCGGTGAATTCCAGGATCAGGGTCTGGAACGGCGTGTCGGATTCATCACGGACGATCGCGGTCTCGGCATCGTCCAGCCGGAACGCGTGACTCGCGCTGGGCACAACGATGCCGACGGTGCCGGATTCGGCTGTCTTCGCACCACCCGCGGTCGTGCTCAGGCCGGCATCCAGCGTGACCTCCAGCGTCGTGTCCTGGGGCGGCAACTCGATGGGCTCGGAGCGCAGGAACGCGATGCGCCGGAACTCGTCGTAGCTCAGCACCACCGGAATGTCGCCGCCGCCAACGCCTTCGCTGCCGGCCTGCCAGTGCAGACGCAGTTTCGACTTCAGGCTGTCGGAATCGACCGGATGCGAGAACTCGATCCGCGCGCTGGCAAAGCGCAGCCGCGGATCGGATGCGTCGGCACCGAACTCCAGGTTGGCCAGTGACGCGGAAAACGCCGGCGTGCGCATGGGCAGCCGATCGGATTGCAGCCGCGCGCCCTCCGCCAGCGCCGCCCGGCCCACACGAATTTCGTAGTCCGTATCGGCCGGCCAGGCGGCCTCCGGCTCGAACCGCAGGGTGCGCTCTCCCGCCCAGCGCCAGGTGCCCGGCAGCGCCGGATGCAGCGAGACAGCCGCCCCGGCCTCACCGCCGATGCGCTCCAGCGGCGCCGGCGAGGCCGGCGGCGTCACCCCGGTGGGCGCATCGCTGGCCGGCCGGTAGGTGAAGGTAATGGTCAGCGGCTGCGGAACCGGCGGGCTGCCGCCCTCGGGCACCGCCGCAACCGGCGGCGGGGTGACCTCGGCCAGCCAGACCGCCGGCTGCGGAAGCTGACGAACAATGATCCACGCCACGCCGGCTGCAACGACGGCGAGCCCGGCCAACACCGCCAGCCAACGCATCGCCCTGCGATGTCGGGCGTCCAGCCGCCCCGCCCAGGCCGGCGGCTGATAGCGGATTTCGCCGATCAAACGGGCGAACGGACGGCGGCGGGGTGACGTGTCGGACATGGGCAACCAACGCGAAAGGCGTTCCCGCATTGTGCATGGGTTGGGGTGTGGCGTCTGGCCGCAACCGGCCCGATTCGTTCCCACCCGATTCCCGCCCGGCATCCGACGAGGCAAGCGAGGCTGGCGAGTCGCTCCGTGTCGTGCAATTCGCCAGGGGATCGCGGACCATACGCGCCCGCTCACCACCACCGTCACCGCCCGTGGAATCCAGCCGCCTGCTCGCGTTCTGCGGAAGTTTTTTCCTGATCGCCTTGAGCCCCGGGCTTTGCATGACGCTGGCGATGTCGCTGGGCATCAGCGTGGGCGTGCGGCGCACACTGTGGATGATGCTGGGGGAGCTGGCCGGCATCGCGCTGGTGGGCGCCGCGGCAATGGCCGGAGTCGCCGCCGTGTTGCTCGGCTCGCCGCGGGTTTTCACCGCGTTCAAGATCGTCGGCGCGGCCTATCTGCTGTGGTCGGCCTGGAGCACCTGGAATGCACCGGTGAAGGCGCTGGACGCGAACCTGCGCGCAACGCGCTCAGGGCTTTGCGCCCAAGGCTTCGTCACCGCCGTCGCCAACCCCAAGGCCTGGGCCTTCATGATGGCGCTGCTGCCGCCATTCATCGATCCGACCTCGCCCCTGGCGCCGCAGATGGCGGTGCTGCTGGGGTTGATGATCGGCATCGAGTTCGTCTGCCTGCTGATCTACGCGCAGGGCGGTCGCAGCCTTAGCGACCTGCTGCTGCGCCGGAACAAGGCGCAGTGGCTCAACCACGTCGCGGCGCTGCTGATGGTGGGCGTGGCGATGTGGCTGCTGCTCGGGTAAGTCGCCCGCGAGCGTCAGAGGTCGGCAAGCATCCCGATGTCGCGCACCAGCAGGCGCTTCAGGTGCTCCTGCTGGTCGGCGAGATTGGTGAAGACCTCGGAGGCCTCGGGTAGATCCGCCTCTCGGGCAAGCTCCCGGCAGATGTCGATCAGATAGTCGTCCAGCGCCAGCGCCAGCTCCTCCACAGCCTCCACCGACCCGGGTTCGGCATCCGCGCGCTGGTCCAGAAAAGCCCGGAAATCCGGCGTCAGCGCCAGATTGATCCAGACCTCGAGCACATGCGGGCTCGCGGTGCCCAGATAGCGCTGCATCTCGGTATCCAGCCGCGACTGGTGGTCGGCCAGATACGCCAGTGCCATCCGGATGCGCCCTGACTCCGGCCCGTCTCCGGCCTGCGCCCGCCCCAGCTTGCGGAAGTGCTCGGCGGCCAGATGGTGAAACTGCCGCAGCTCCTTCACGAGATCACCAACCGTGCGCGTGGTCATGAACCGATACCTCAATGAACCCGTTGCTGACTTTAGTTCACCATGCCGGCCGGGCGTTGACCTGGATCAACGTGATCGTTCCGCGGCAGGCGCAGCATGCGGCTTACCGTCATTGCCAACGTGGAGGTTGCCATGTCCCGAGTATCCCAGGCCGTTCACAACGATGTTCAGATGCTGGAAATGCTGCGCGATGAACTGCGCGTGCAGGCGCATCTGATGCAGGCCGAAATCAAGGAGCACTTCGAGAAGCTGGAAGCCGATCTGGAACACGTGAGCAGCCGCGTCAAGGCGGCGGCCAAGGCCGGCGCGGAAAGCGAGCAGAACACCGAAGCGGGTCTTGAGCTGACGCTGGAGTCGATCAAGACCGGCATGAAGCGCGTGTCGGACGCCCTGCGCTCCTGACATCCGGACCGCGGGCGGGCGATGCCCGGACAGCGCCGCTGATACGGCGCTGTCCTAGCTGGTGATCACCACGTCCGCATCGTCCCTTCGCCGGATCGCCTCGACTGCGCGTTCCTGACGCTGCTCGTCATGTCGCGACCGTGATCCGCCCAGCCAGCGATCCATGACCGTACAAGCGGCCAGATCGCCGCTGACGTTGAGCACGGTGCGGAAGCGTTCCAGCAGCTGATCGACGCCCAGGATCAGGCCCAGCCCGGCCACCGGCACACCGACGCTGGTCAGCACGCTGGCGAGCACGACAATGCCGACACCCGGCGTCGCCGGCGTGCCAATGGACGCGCCCAGCGCCGTGACCACCAGACCGACCAGCGCGGCCAGCGGCAGGTCCATGCCGTAGACCTGCGCCATGAAGACCGTCGCCATGCCCTGGTACAGCGCGGTGCCGCCCATGTTCACCGTCGCCCCGATCGGAATCACGAACTGGGCGATGGAGCTGCGCACGTGCAGCTTGTCCTCAGCGACCCGGATGGTGATCGGCATCGTGGCCGCCGAGCTGTTGGTGGAGAACGCCAGCAACTGCGCCTCGCCGCTCTTGGCCAGAAAGCGTCCCGGCTGGCGATCCCCCAGCACCCAGACAATCAACGCGTAAAGGCCGAACAGACAGGCCAGCCCCAGCAACACCGCGCCGACATAGGCGCTCAGACCGATGAGCACCTCGGGCCCGGTGGACGCCATCTGCCGCGCCAGCAACCCGAATGCGGCCAGCGGCGCCAGCCGCATCGCCCAGCCGACCACCGTCATGCAAAGCGCCTGCAACGAGCCGAGTACTTCCAGCATCGGCTTGGCGGTGGACGCCGGCACGCTGATCAACGCGAGGCCGATCAGCACCGCGAACAGCACCACCTGCAACATCTCGCCATCGGTCATCGAGCCCAGCGGGTTGGTCGGGAACAGCGACACGAGTTGTGACGGAATGGCGCCGAGATCGACCGACCCGTCGCCCTGCGTTTCGCTGACCACGACCTCCGCGGTGCCGGCCGGGGCCTCGACCAGCTCACCCGGCTTCAACAGCAACCCGAGCCCGATGCCCAGGGAACTGGCGATCACCGTGGTGACGACGAAATACACCACCAGCCAGATGCCGCCCCGCTTGAGCTGCTCCGGATCGGCGGTCGACGCGATGCCACGCACGATCGCGGTGAGCACCAGCGGCACGACGATGGTCTGAATCAGCGCCAGGAAGACCAGCCCCGGCAACGCCAGCCATTCGCCAAGCAGATGCGCCGTCTGCGGCTCGAACCAGCCCACCGACGGGCCGATCAGAATGCCCACGGCCACGCCCAGCGCCATGCCCACCAGCACCTGAGCCCACAGGTGGGTACGCACCAGCCCCTGGAGGCGATCGGCCAGATGCTTGAGATTGCGGGGATGAAGCTGTGCCTGATTCATGAGTGCGGCGGGTGCGATCCGGGGCCGCAAGTGTATGCCCGCGGCAGGCACGGTAAAGCCCCGATCCAGGCCCGGCTTCCGGTTGACATGGGTCAACACCGGCGGGGCATGCCGTTGCTAGCGTGCAATCAGAGATTCTTGAGGTCATTGCATGCAGCCCTTCCCACATCACTATCAGGCGAGAGCCGCCGGCAACCACGATGGCGTGATCCGGGTCGAGGGGCCCGGCCTGCCGGACATCGCGACCACCGCCCCGCCGGAGTTCGGCGGCCCGGAGGGTCACTGGTCGCCGGAGTCGCTGCTGGTCGCGTCGGTGGCCGACTGTTTCATCCTCTCCTTCCGTGCCGTGGCGCGGGCCTCCAAGCTGGACTGGGAGGAATTGAGTTGCGATGTGGAAGCCGTGCTCGAACGCCCCGACGGGGTCTCGCGCTTCACTCGCATGACGCTGGCGCCACGCCTTACCATCAGATCACCGGATGATGAGGACAAGGCGCATCGCTGCCTGGAACGCACCGAGCGTGCCTGCCTGATCACCAACTCGCTGACGGCCGACATCACGCTCAAGCCGCAGATCGACGTGGCGGAAAGCGCCTGACGCACAGGCCGCGACAGCACAATCTCGCAGGAGGTCGCATGCGCGCGATGGTGCTTGATGCGGCGGGCCAACCGCTGCGCCTGGACGACAACCGGCCCCGGCCGACGCCCGGCCGCGGACAACTGCTGATCCGCGTGCATGCCTGCGGTGTCTGCCGCACCGACCTGCACGTGGTCGACGGCGAGCTCACCGAACCGCATCTGCCGCTGGTCCCCGGCCACGAAATCGTCGGCACGGTCGAGGCGGTGGGCGAGGATGTGACCGATCACGCGATCGGCCAGCGTGTCGGCGTGCCGTGGCTGGGCTGGACCTGCGGCGAATGCGACCACTGCCGCGGTGGCCGGGAAAACCTTTGCGACCGCGCCCGCTTCACCGGCTACCAGATCGATGGCGGCTACGCCGAATACACCGTGGCCGACGCCCGGTTCTGCTTTCCGATTCCCGACGGGTTCAGCGACGAGGCCGCCGCCCCGCTGCTCTGCGCCGGGCTCATCGGCTACCGCGCCTGGCGCCTGGCCGGCGAAGCGCCGCGACTGGGCCTCTACGGCTTCGGCGCGGCGGCGCATATCGCCATCCAGGTCGCCCGCTTTCACGACCAGGCCGTTTACGCCTTCACCCGCGCCGGCGACCGCGAGGGGCAGGCCTTTGCCCGAAACCTGGGCGCGGTGTGGGCCGGCGATTCCGACCAGTTGCCACCGGAGCCGCTGGACGCCGCGATCCTGTTCGCGCCGGTGGGCGCGCTGGTGCCCGCGGCGCTCAAGGCAACCCGCAAGGGCGGCGTCGTGGTCTGCGCCGGCATCCACATGAGCGACATTCCGAGCTTTCCCTACAAGCTGTTGTGGGGTGAACGTGTCGTCCGCTCGGTCGCCAATCTCACGCGCCGGGACGGCGAGGAATTTCTCGCGCTGGCGGCGAAGATTCCGGTGCGCACGACCACCACCGGCTATGCGCTGGACCGCGCGAACGAGGCGCTGACCAACCTGCGCGAAGGCCGTGTCGAGGGCGCGGCCGTCCTGACCCTGTAACCCGCGGCCGGCACACTCGGCCTTCGATCACCCCACCGGAGTTTCACCCGCGATGGATTTGGACATCGGCCAGCTTTTCTGGGTTTTCATCATCGTGACCATGCTCCAGCCGCTGCTGCAGCAGCGGATTCAGAACGCCGCCCGCGCGCGCCAGATCGGCCGCATCGAACAGGAGCGCGGCTCGCGGGTGATCCTGCTCGCCCACCGCCAGGAAACGCTGGGCTTTCTCGGCTTTCCAATGCTGCGCTACATCGACGTCAACGATGCCGAACAGGTGATCCGCGCGATCAAGCTCACCGACCCGGCCACGCCCATCGACATCGTGTTGCACACGCCGGGCGGGCTGGTGCTGGCGTCCTTGCAAATCGCCCGCGCCATCGCGCGGCATCCCGGCAAGGTCACCGCGATCATTCCGCATTACGCGATGTCCGGCGGCACGCTGATCGCGCTGGCCGCCGACGAAATCGTCATGAGCGAACACGCGGTGCTAGGCCCCGTCGATCCGCAGATCGGCCAGTACCCGGCCGCGTCGATCCTGCGCGCGGTGGCCCGCAAGCCGGCCGGCGAGGTCGACGACGAGACGCTGATCTACGCCGATCAGGCCGAGATGGCGATCCGACAGCTGCGCGGCGCCCTCACCGAACTGCTGGGCGAGCGCTGCGACGCGAAAACCAGCGAGGCGCTGGCCGCGCAGCTTTCCGAAGGCCGCTACACCCACGACTACGCCATCACCCCGACCGAGGCCAAGGCCATGGGGCTGAACGTGAGCACCGACATTCCGCATTCGATTCTCGACCTGATGGCGATGTACCCGCACCCGGTCAAGCGCATGCCCAGCGTGGAATACCGCCCGGGCCCGCGGCGCGTGCCGGCCAGCCGCCCCGCCTCCGACGACCACTGACGCCAACGGCGCAAGGAGCCACGATGACCACCGACACGCCAGCCACCGGACCCGACGACGCCGAACTCGCGCGCCTGGACGCGTGGTGGCGGGCCGCCAACTACCTGGCGGCCGGGATGATCTACCTGCGCGCCAACCCGTTGCTGCGCGAGCCGCTGCGCCGCGAGCACATCAAGGACCGGCTGCTCGGCCACTGGGGCACCAGCCCCGGGCTGGCATTCATGTACGCCCACCTCAACCGGCTGATCCGCACGCATGATCTCGACGCCATCTTCCTGGCCGGGCCGGGCCATGGCGCACCGGGCGTGCTCGGGCCGGTGTACCTGGAAGGCACGTATTCGGAGGTCTACCCCAACGTCAGCGAAGACGCCGAGGGCATGCGCCGGCTGTTCAAGCAGTTCTCCTTCCCCGGCGGCATCGGCAGCCACTGCACGCCGGAAACGCCCGGCTCCATCCACGAGGGCGGCGAACTGGGCTACAGCCTGTCGCATGCCTTCGGCGCGGCCTTCGATAACCCGGACCTGCTAGTCGCCGTGGCCGTCGGTGATGGCGAGGCCGAGACCGGACCGCTGGCCACCGCCTGGCATTCCAACAAGTTCCTGCACCCGATCCGCGACGGCGCGGTGCTGCCGATCCTGCATCTCAACGGCTACAAGATCGACAACCCCACGGTGCTGTCGCGCATCCCGGAAGCCGAACTCGAGCAGTTGCTGCGCGGCTACGGCTGGCAGCCACACATCGTCGCCGGCGACGACCCGATGACCATGCACCGCGACATGGCCGCCACGCTGGAGCACTGCCTGCGAAAGATCCGCGCCATCCAGCACAAGGCACGCAAGAGCGGCCACGCCGAGCGCGCGCACTGGCCGATGATCGTGCTGCGCAGCCCCAAGGGCTGGACCGGCCCGGACTTGGTCGGCGGACAGCATGTCGCCGGCACCTGGCGCGCGCATCAGGTACCGATCAAGGATCTGGACGCCCATCCCGAGCGACTGGTGCAGCTCGAAGACTGGCTGCGCAGCTACCGCCCCGACGAGTTGTTCGACGCCGACGGCCGGCTGATCCCCGAACTGCGCGCGCTGGGGCCGGAGGGCGATCGCCGCATGAGCGCCAACCCGCACGCCAACGGCGGGCTGCTGCGCCGGCCGTTGCGCCTGCCGGACTTTCGCGACTACGCCCAGCCCGTGCCCGACCCGGCCGGCAGCGAGGCCTACAACACCCGGCCGCTGGGCCAGATGCTGCGCGACGTGATGGCGCGCAACCAGGACAACTTCCGCGTGTTCGGCCCGGACGAGAACACCTCCAACAAGCTCGATGCGATCTACGCCGTCAGCAAGAAACTGTGGCTGGCCGAATCACGACCCGAGGATGCCGAAGGCGGCGAGCTGTCGCCGGACGGCCGGGTCATGGAAATGCTCTCCGAGCACACGCTGGAAGGCTGGTACGAAGGCTATGTGCTCACCGGCCGGCACGGCTTCTTCTCGACCTACGAAGCCTTCGTCCACGTCATCGACTCCATGTACAACCAGCACGCCAAGTGGCTGGCCATCGCCGATTCCATCCCGTGGCGCGCGCCGATCTCGTCACTGAACCTGCTGATCACCTCCACCGTGTGGCGCCAGGACCACAACGGCTTCACCCATCAGGACCCCGGCTTTCTCGACGTGGTCGTCAACAAGAACCCGCAGGTCACGCGCATCTACCTGCCGCCGGACGTCAACACCCTGCTCTCCGTCGCCAACCACTGCCTGCGCAGCCGCAACGACATCAACGTCATCGTCGCCGACAAGCAGTCACATTTGCAGTACCTGGACATGGACGCCGCCATCCGCCACTGCACCAAGGGCCTGGGCATCTGGGACTGGGCGAGCAACGACCAGGGCGCCGAGCCGGACGTCGTCATGGTCGGCTGCGGCGACATCCCGACCCAGGAGGCCCTGGCCGCCACCGCGCTGCTGCGCGAACAATTCGACGACCTGCGCATCCGCTTCATCAACGTCGTCGACCTGTTCCGCCTGCAACCCGCCGGCGAACACCCCCACGGCCTATCCGATCGCGACTTCGACAGCCTGTTTACCCGCGACAAGCCCATCATCTTCAACTTCCACGGCTACCCGTGGCTCATCCACCGGCTCACCTACCGCCGCACCAACCACAACAACCTGCACGTTCGCGGCTACAAGGAAAAAGGCAACATCAACACCCCGCTGGAACTCGCCATCAACAACGAAATCGACCGCTTCAGCCTCGCCATCGACGTCATCGACCGCGTGCCGCGCCTGCAAACCCGTGGCGCCCATGCCAAGGAACGTCTGCGAGACATGCAGATCGATTGCCGGCGGTATGCTTACGAGCATGGGGTGGATGCGCCGGAGATTCGGCAGTGGCGGTGGCCGCATGGGTGAGATGGTCGCGGCGTGATTAGGCACTCCCGATCGCGAACCAGAAAAATTAGATATTCAGAGTTCAAGGGCGTAACGTCTGAGAATGCATCAGGTTGGTCTTAGTTTTCCTATGACGCTGAACCATATCAACATAGGCCCTTCACAAGGCCTGCAACCAGCGCCGCTACATCCAAGAACACCCGCCGAAGGCTCGTTATGAAACGTATTCTTGTAATGCACAGTGGGGGGTTAGACTCAACAACTTTGCTGCACCTCGCCAAGAGTCAAGGGCACCAGGTTGTTAGTCTCGGTATTGACTACCGGCAGACGCACGCGATCGAACATTTATTTGCCCAGAAGCAAGCCGATCGCCTTGGAATCGAACGAAACTTGATCTCTGTCGCGTGGAAAAAACCTGTTCGCGAAATACCAGTAGGGCGCGATACAAATGAAATCGGCAAGGAAGTCTCGAAAGCCTTTCTGCCGGGGCGAAATGTCGTTCTTATCTCGTTAGCTCTAGCACATGGAGCCGGCTGGGGAGCAGACGAGGTCTGGACTGGAATCAATGCAGTAAATTTCTCTGGATATCCGGATTGCACGCCTGCATTCCTACAAAGTTACCAAACAATGATGTCTGAGGCCGCACCCAATGCACCTTCATTAAAGGCACCTTTGCTGCATATGTCAAAGCCAGAAATCGCCAAGCTAGCGAAGTCGCTCGGAATTAACTCTGGTGACACATGGAGCTGCTACCGACCACAAACCTCTATGCAGGGGTCGATAACACCATGTGGGCAATGCGACGCTTGCGTCCTTCACCGATTCGCATGGGCCAATTTAGAGCCCCCGACTACAAATGTCTGATATTGCGCTGATTTCCTGCGTAAAAACCAAGGCGCCAGTTACCACGCGCACACTCGAACTTTATCGCTCCCCTTTGTTTCGTAAGTCCCTGCTTCATGCACTTCGCAGACGTTTCAACCTATATGTTCTCTCGGCGGAGCATGGGATACTGGCTCCCGAGAACATCGTCACCCCCTATGAAAAGACTCTGAAAGAAATGAGTGCGGACCAAACCAGAGTTTGGGCAGCAAAAGTAGGTATTGAGTTGAGGCGGCTGGTTCGGGCGAAGGATACGATCCATTTATACGCCGGAAAGACCTATTCACGCCCTTTACTACCCGAACTAATGGACATCGGTTGTCGCGTTAACTTTCCTATTAGCGGCTCGCTAGGCCAGCGTCTAGCGCATCTCAAAAACGAAAATAGAGAAGATCTTCTCTGGAGCCAATTAGCGGAATTCAAGAAAATTACCCGCCGATTAACGAAAGGCACGAACCAAGGAATCCGACTAAAAGATTTAATTTCTAATAAGCTCGAACTGCCAAGACGGGGGATATATATATTTGTCGACCCCACCGAACCTGACCAAAGTCACCTTGGCGGAAGAATCACAAGGATAGGGACCCATGCGATAAGTGCAGCCGCTAAATCCACTCTGATCAATCGTTTGAGAACTCATCTTGGCCCTCGCTCAGGAATCGGCAGTCATCGCTCTTCTATATTCCGACTTCATACGGGCAATGCATTTAAAATATCAGATCCTGACAGATGGACAATCGAGAGTTGGGCTATTGGCAGCACCGCGCCCAAGAGAATTCGGGAGAAAGAAGCACCTTTGGAGAACGCTGTTAGCGAATATATCGGTGCTCATTTGGTCTACTGGCTTGATATTGACGACAGCCCAAGCCCCATAAGTGATCGCGCTTTTCTTGAATCGAATATTATTGGCCTACTTTCTTCCGCTCAGATTCTTCAGCCGACTGCCTCCGCAAGCTGGCTTGGAACTCAAAGTCAAGAGTACCGAATTGCACTTTCCGGACTCTGGAATCTAGATCACTTGTTTGTACAACCGCATGATAAATTTATACAAATATACCAACGTCACGTCGATGCAACACTCAAGGGAAGACCGCTAGGCGCCCTTGCCCCAACGTCATGGCGCTCTGAAATGAAAAATAAAGCACCCGACAAACAACTAGAATTACTATGACCCTCAAACAAGCAAGCTTCTGCAAGAATGCCAATGACTTGATGGAGAATCATGCTAGGGCGATCGTCCACCTTCGGGGCCAGATTTATCGTGACCCCAAACGCGTGGGTCTAATTCTAGGCGCAGGCGTCAGTCAAGGAATCAAGTCAAATCATTCAACAGATAAACTGCCAAGCTGGCATGACCTGATCTCAGCCATCGCACAACATCCCGACGTCAAAAATGAGGCGTTGCTAATATCACTTGGCGCTCACAAGCAACCGGACGGGACGCTCTGTTTAAAGAACATGCGACGTTCGCTATCCTCAGCAGCGCAAATGCTCGCCCAAGCGTTCAAAACCAAGGCCACACGGCACGGGAAAAGTGAAGGGGCAAAAGGAATTCTCGCGACGCGGAGTGCCAACACGAAGTGGATGGGCGTCGTCCATCAATGCCTTTACGGCACGTTTCAAAACGAAGAAAGTTACGAATCAGCCATTAGTCAACACCCCTATCTTTCTTCACTCGGGAAGTTAATTCGCCAAATCCCTCTTACAATCAACTTCAATTTTGATGATGCCCTCGAGAGATTGTTATTCCAACTTAGAGACCCCAAGGAAAAAGATACAAGCAGAGGCTATCAAACCATATGGGAGCCCAATTCGTTGACCTCCAAAGACACGGCTGTCATCTACCACCCCAATGGAGTTCTTCCTTATATATTCACCGATGGACCAAGCCCCGAAATCGTACTTTCGGACGACGCTTTCCACGATCAAATTTCAAATATCGCAAGCGGCCGCAGCCCGTTATTGACAAACTACCTTCACATAAACACTTGTCTTTTAATCGGCCTCTCGCTTGACGACATATCCCTCCAACAAACATTAAGACAAAATGCGGTCAGTCACCCCGGGCATATTCATTATGTCATCCACTTCATGCAATCCGAAACGGACTGCGAACAAGAAGTTCGAGAGGCAATATTCAACTCGAATTTTGAATGTTTTGGGCTGTATACTTTTTTTGTCGACGATGGCGGAATTCGAGATTTAATAGACTTAATATCTCTGGACCAAGACGGATTCAAGAGAACGTATGGGGCACACACTCTTAAGTATGTATATTATATCGTAGGGTCGGTGGGCGTTGGAAAAACCTCCGCCATTAAACACCTTCAGAGCTTAAAAACGTATGACGAATGGATAGATAGAAGGTTGCCTGAACTAGCCAAACCAGAAGACACCATTGATCCGAACAAGAAGAAAGAGATAGATAGATGGCTTCCAACCCAGTTCTTCAAAAAGAACTATCAAATTTCCGAAGCCAAAGAATTTTTGCATTTAGTCGATCGGTGCCCTCTTGACCCCCTCACATTTGGCTTGCCAGAAGAACGCCTAGAAAAAGCGAAAAATCTACACAGCACAATAACTCAATCCAATAACGCAGTTGAGTGTGGGCACATCATCTTGCTTACATGCGGAATTGATGAACTCAGGCATAGAAAAAGCCGCAAACACAAGCATGACTGGAACACTGCGCACATACAGGAACTGGCTGATCGTATCGAGGAAGTTTATGGAGCGATAAATAAAACCAGCATACCCACCGACGGCCGCAGCCCAGAATCTGTTTCCAAGGAAGTGGCCCGAACTATCTTTCTATCCGATTACAATCCTGTGGATATAGGCGCCACTTTGGAAAAGTATTCCGCGGGAACATTAAAGTGATTTATTTTGCCGCCCCTCTTTTCTCACCTATCGAACGCCAATTTAACTCCAACTTGGCGAAAAGACTCCACGCATTTGATCAAGTGTTCCTCCCCCAACGTGACGGACTGTTAGTTACTGAACTGGTCCGTTCCGGCGTTTCGGTATCGGATGCGGAGCAAGAAGTATTCCGACGGGATACTCGCGCTATCCACGAATGCGTTCTTTTAGTGGCTGTACTTGACGGTGCCGTCGTTGATGCGGGAGTGGCCTTTGAAATCGGGGCTGCCTTTTCACGAGATATCCCTTGTGTGGGGCTTCAAACTGACAGCAGGCGCCAACTCCCCACCGGAAACAACCCAATGATTTCCCAAGCGCTGCTCGAATTATTTCATTCGGAGGAGGAACTTGTATATTGGTGCCGAGAGTATCTCACCTCTTCGGGTGATAGAAGTCGCTGGGGAAAGCGGGTCGATTTAGACCTCTCAGAGACAGGCAGGGCATAAAGCCCTTCTTCTTCCAAAAGTCGACAACGAAATGATAGTCGCTCTAAAAACCGCCGTCACAAAGCGCGCCATTCGGGGACAGACCACGGTTTTGGAATGTCTCCTATGAGCTGAGTGCACACGCTAACTACTGCAAACTTGGAGGTCTGCTTCTGGACGCTTGCCGCCCTTCAGAAACGTACAGTTTTAGTAGCTTGCGCAGAAAACGCATGTCCTGACAACTAGTTGCTGAAGACCGGAACAGAGAATTCAAAGTCTGCGGTTCGCGATGCGAGCTGAGCCGGATCGAATTCACTGGGTGCGGCCCGCCTTTTCGATTTGACCAACCCGAACCCGCTGGTCAACTCATCGGCTGGCGTGCTGACCAACCTTATCTCTACTTGATCACCAACAACCTGGAAGGTCACCCGTGATCCCGGCCGGATACCCAGTTGCTGCCGTACTTCCTTGGGGATCGTGACTCGACTGTTGCTCGTCACAAACGACTGCTTCATGGCTGCCGCACAAAGTAGAACGTTTGGTAAGTATCGTGCGCTGAACCAAAG
>NZ_CAXFCL010000079.1:0-4043 GCF_964000955.1 uncultured Abyssibacter sp. | reverse complement strand
CGACCCGCTGCGCCAGCGTCTGGAATCCGCCGGCGTGACCGTCACCGTGTTCGACGGCGTGGAACCCGATCCCAGCGTCGCGCTCATCGAGAAGGGCGTGGAGCAGCTCAAGCGGGACAGCGCCGACGCGATTCTCGCCATCGGCGGCGGCTCCAGCATCGATGCCGCCAAAATCATTGCCGCCCGCGCGACCAACAACAAGCCCATCCGCAAGATGGAGGGTTTGTTCCGCGTCTTCCGCCGGCCATTGCCTCTGCACGCGATCCCGACCACGGCCGGAACCGGTTCGGAGGTGACGATCGCCGCGGTGGTATCCGACCCGGAACGCCACAAGAAGATGTCGGTCATCGACCTGAAGCTGACACCCGTCAGTGCCTGCCTGGACGGCAAGCTCATGGCCGGCCTGCCGCCGGGCGTGACCGCGGCCACCGGCATGGACGCGCTGACACACGCCGTGGAGGCGTACATCTCGCGCAACGCCATGAAGCGGACGGATGAGCAGGCCATCGAGGCCACGCGCCTGATCATGGAGCACCTGCCCAAGGTCATGGACGACGGTCAGAACATCGAATCGCGTCAGCAGATGGCGCTAGCCTCCTACAAGGCGGGCATTGCCTTCACCCAGGCCGGGGTCGGTTACGTGCACGCCATCTCGCACAACTTCGGCGCCCGCTACCACACGCCCCACGGTCTCGGAAACGCAATCGTCCTGCCCTACGTGCTCGAGTATTCCAAGACGGCCTGCGCGGGCCGCCTGGCCGACCTGGCGCGTGTCAGCGGCATGGACGGCGACGGTGCCGACGACCTGGAACTGGCCGAACGCTTCATACGCCGGGTCCGCGAAATGAATGCGCAGTTCGGCATTCCCGCCGGCCTGGACGCATTGCGGGACGAAGACGTTCCGGCCATCGCCAAGGCCGCGATGTCCGAAGCGCATTTCACCTACGCGGTCCCGCGCTACATGGATCGCGAAACCTGCGAGGCTTTCATCCGCACGATCAAGCTGCCACCGCAGCCATCCGAGGATGCCGCCCTGGCCGCTTGAACGTTTTGTGACCATCGCGGACGAACGCCCGCGAATCACGACCGCGGGCGCCACTGTTCACATGGTTATCCACAGATTCTGTGGAAAAGCGGAACGCGTCCGGAGCCATGAAGAATCCGGTCAGCGCGGGTTGTCCCGCAGCAGCCGGAAGATCTCCTGATTCGCCGACAGCAGGCTGGTCGTGCTGCCTTCGCAGATGGCCTGCGACGGATACTCCGTCGCACCGAACCACACGTGGCCGGCCGAATCCACGGTATTGAGCTGGACGACACGCTCCTCGGCACAGCCGGTCAATGTCCTCCGTTCCAGCTCGCCGGCCCCGGTCACCATGTCGTTGAAGACGCTGGCGCACTGGTTGGCCGCGCGAATCTGCGCGATCGTGTCCGCGACCGGCGGACGCTCGTCGTTGACCACGCCGGCACCCTCGCCCCCCTCGAACGGCGCACAGGTGTCCTGCAAACCGTGAAAATGAATCACGCTGAAGGGGCGGCTGGGCGTGCATTCGAACAAAGTGGTCGGCGGATCGGTGGACAGATCCTGATTCACCAGATAGCCCGCCGATACACCGACATGCGTGATCCGCTCCGAAAGCTGGCAACCCAGCCGATAGGCCATCATCCCGCCGTTGGAATGCCCCACGGCGGCTATCCGGGACGCGTCAATCGCGACACGCGCCGTGACCCGGTCGATGATCGCGGCGATCGCACCGACATGATCCACCTCGTCCCGTCGGGCACCACCGCAGCAGACGCCCGCATTCCAGGTCAGCAACTCGGTGTCGGTCGCGTATCCCTCGACGCGCACCACGGCGATACCCGCGGCCCCGGCGTCCGCCTGAATCTGCGCGGTCTGCTCGAAGCCGTCCGCGCTGCCGCCGCCGCCATGCAGACTGATCACCAGCGGAACCGGATTGTCCCGACCGGCGGCAGACGGCACGAATACGTAGAAGCGGGGGGCGATGCCATCGAGCACGATGGCATCCTCGGTTTCTCCGGTCGGGTAGGGGCCGGGACCACCGGCGCCATCACCGCCACCGCAACCGACCAGCAGTGACACCGCCAGTCCGAGCGCAAGGCTTCGCAGGCATCGCGGGCCAATGGCAAGTGAGAGAATCTGGGGCATCGTATTCAAATCATCCATGCAGTGAAGGGAGACACCATGCAGCCGGCTGACTACTGCGAGCGCGACCTGACAACAGCTCTGACCGCCATGGACGCCAAAACGCTCACCAGCGAGGCGCTGACGAGAGCGGTGCTCGATCGCATCGCCGAGCGCAACCCGAGCATCAACGCCGTGGTGGCGATGCAGCCCGAGGTCGCCCTGGAGCAGGCTCGGCAAGCCGATGCGGAACGCGCGGCGGGCCACCTGCGCGGACCGCTGCACGGCATCCCCATGACCATCAAGGACGGCTTCGAAGTCCAGGGGATGGTGACCGCCAGCGGCTCCCCCAGCCTGAAGAACTACCAGCCCAAGGCCAATGCCGCGGCCGTGCAACGCCTGATCGATGCCGGCGCCATCATCGTCGGCAAGACCAATGTCCCGTTGTTCTGTGGCGACTTCCAGTCCTACAACGCGGTGTACGGCACCACCAATAACCCCTGGGACACCAGCCGGTCGCCAGGTGGCTCCAGCGGCGGCGCCGCTGCCGCCCTCGCCTCCGGCATGACGCTGGTGGAACTGGGCAGCGACATCGGCGGATCAATCCGCAACCCCGCCCATTTCTGTGGTGTCTACGGCCACAAGCCCTCGCAGGGTATCGTCCCGACACGCGGCCACATCCCCGGCCCGCCCGGCACGAAGGCGCAGACGGACATGGTGGTTGCCGGTCCGATGGCGCGCAGCCCGTCGGATCTGCGCCTGATGCTGGACGTGCTCGCCGGTCCAGACGAAATGGATGACGAAGGTTGGCAACTGGACCTGCCCGACTGCCGCTGGCAGGCCGATGAACTCCGGGTGCTGTGCTGGTTCGACGATCCGATCTGCCCGATCGACAGTGGCTACCGCGCGCAGCTGCGCAATGCCGCATCGGCCCTCAAGGAGCTGGGCGCGTCCGTCACCGAGACACCACCGGACGACCTGCAACTGAGTCGCTACTACCCGCTATACATGCGGTTGCTCGCGGGGGTCATGGGCGGGGGTGTCCCCTCCAAGCTGTTCCGACAGATGCAGTGGGCCGCGCGCATGGGGCGCCTGACTGGCAAGACCGCAGCGGACACCCTGCCGGGCTACGCCGCGGGCGCGACGCAGACACACCGCCAGTGGCTGCGCGACAACGAGATGCGTCACCGCATGCGCCACCAGTGGCGGACCCTGTTCGAATCCCACGATGTCATCCTGATGCCCGTCACACCCACGCCGGCCATGCCGCATCAACATGCCGGCAATCTGTTCAAACGCCGCATCCAGGTCGATCGCGTCTCGCGGCCCTACGCCGACAACATGGCGTGGATCTCGCCCGCCACCCTGCTGCACCTGCCAGCCACCGTCGCACCGATCGGACTCACCGACCGCCTGCCCGTCGGCGTGCAGATCGTCGGGCCGTACCTGCATGACAAGCGGACGATTCGAGTGGCGGAATTGCTGAGCAAGCTTACTCCGTTCCCAGCGATGTCCGGATAACTGCTACGGTGTGCACATCTTGCATTTCGTGGCCATTACTCGTGATTCGAACCGTTTCTTTTGCAGTCCTGATGTTTCTGACGACCGTAGCCGTGGCTGCCCCAGTGCCCGTGGAATCCTTCGCGAAGCTCCCAGAGTTTCGCAGCGTCTCACTCTCCCCAACCGGAGAGTATCTGGCCGCAACTGTCCCACGCGGAAACCGCACCGGCATCATTGTCGTGAATATCGACAGCATGGAAGCGATGTCGGCGAAGGATTTTGGCAGTGACACCCACGTACTGGGTGTGCGATGGGTCAGCAACGATCGACTGATTGGGGAGATTGGAGAAAACTACGGGGCACTTGAGCAACCCAGCAGCGCCGGAGAGTTGTTCGCAAT
>NZ_CAXFCL010000078.1:0-7525 GCF_964000955.1 uncultured Abyssibacter sp. | reverse complement strand
CTGGTGCGGGGTGGAGCAGCCAGGCAGCTCGTCGGGCTCATAACCCGAAGGTCGCAGGTTCGAATCCTGCCCCCGCTACCAACCGAATACGAAAGCCCTGCCTCTGGCAGGGTTTTTTCGTTTCAGGTCAGATAGATCGGTCACATGACTCATGTGAATTCTGATCCCGGTTGCCGCCTCGCGGGCGGGCTCAGCGTGAAGACTCGCCCCAGCCCCAGCCCCCGCCACCCGGTGTAAGAATCTCGATCCGGTCGCCTGCCTCTACCTCGACACGAGCCTGCGCACCCAGGTCGCGACGCTCGCCGGTCCGGCGTATCAGCGTGTTCACGCCCGCCGCGCCATCCTGGCCTCCATGCAAACCCCGGGGGGCGCGGGCACGCTGCGAACTGAGCACACTGATTTCCATCGGCGTCAGCAGGGTTAGCCGGCGAATGGCTCCACAGCCGCCCGGGTGGCGGCCCGCACCTCCGGAGCCACGCCGGATCCCGAAGCTGTCGACGCGCACCGAGTGACGCCGCTCCAGGGTTTCGACGTCGGTCATTCGCGAGTTGGTCATGTGCGTCTGCACCGCGTCGGTACCGTCGAATCGCTCTCCGGCGCCCGCACCTCCGCAGATGGTTTCGTAGTACTGCTCCGTCGCGTTCCCGAAGCTCAGGTTGTTCATCGTGCCCTGCGCGTGGGCGCAGGCATCGAATGCTTCCAGCAGCGCGTTGACGACGGCCTGCGAGGTTTCCACGTTGCCGGCCACGACGGCTGCCGGCGGCTCGGGGTTGAGCAGACAGGACTTTGGCAGGATGAGCTCGACCGGGCGCAGACAGCCGTCGTTCAACGGGATGGGCCGGTCCAGCAGGCAGCGCAGCACGTAGAGGACCGCGGCTCGGGTGATCGCCGCCGGGGCGTTGCGGTTGCCCGGATGCTGTGCACCGGTGCCGGTGAAATCCAGTACCAGCCGTCGTGACTCCGCGTCCGGCCGCAGCGTTACCCGGATCGGCGTCCCATCGTCCAGTGTCACCTCGCCATGGCCGGGCTTCATGCCAGGGATCAGCGCCCGCACACAGTCCGCGGCGTGGGAAAGAATGTGCTGGAGATAGCGCTGGGTCGGCTCCGCCCCGAACTGGCCGTCGAGTTGTTCGAGGCCGGCGATGCCCTGACGACAGGCGGCGACCTGCGCCCGCAGGTCGACCAGATTGAGGTCCGGCTGGCGTGCGGGGCGGGGGTTCTGGGCAAGGTGGGCTCGGATCGCGTCTTCGCGGAAACCCGATGCATCGACGATGCAAAGCCCGTCGAAGACGATGCCTTCCTCGTCCAGCACATAACTCTCGGCCGGCATCGAGCCGGGCGTGATGCCGCCGACGTCGGCGTGATGGGCGCGGGCGGCCACCAACTGCACCAGCCGGTTGTTCGCATCGAAGCGGGGCGCGACGACCGTCAGATCGGGCAGATGCGTGCCGCCGAGGTACGGATTGTTCAGCAGCCAGGCGCTGCCGGGTGTCAGCGCGGTGCGATGACGCTCCAGCAGGGACTGGACCGCTGCGCCCATCGACCCCAGATGAACCGGAATATGCGGTGCGTTGGCCACCAGCTCGCCGTCGGCGGTGTAGATCGCGCAGGAAAAATCCATGCGCTCCCGCACGTTCACCGAATGCGCCGTGCGGCGCAGCGCCTCACCCATTTGCTCGGCAATGGCCATCAGCCGGTTGTGAATGATTTCCAGCCGTACCGGGTCGGCGATTCCCGCGTCGTCACGATTCAGCCGTTTCACCGTGGCGGAGCGCCGCAGGCGCAGGCCGCCCGGTACGCGGGTGGCGGTCCAGCCGGGTTCGACCACGATGGTGCTGTTGGGCTCGGTGATCAGCGCCGGCCCCTGGACCTGCCGTCCGTCGGTCATGCGTTCTCGGGCGATGAGTCGGGCATCCCGTTCGGCCAGGTGTCCGTCCGCTTTCGCCCAGAAGCGGATGCGTCCATCGCTCCAGTCGTCCGCGGTTCCGATGCTGCCTGCCGCCAGCGTGTGACCGCCGCCGGCGGCCTCGACGGTGATCGAACGCAGGCGAATCGCTCGTGCCTCGTCGGCGAACCCGAACACCTGCCGGTGGCGGTCCAGGAATGAAGGCTCCAGTTCCGTGAGTCTGCGAAATGGGACCGTGAGCGTCGTGTCCGAGCTATCGAATTGCAGATCAGCCTGGGTTTCGATGTGAATCCGGGTGGCCGGGACGCCTTGCGCCTCCAGCGCCTCGCGCGCCTGCGCGGCGGCAGTGTCGATTCCGCTTTCCAGCGTTGCCGGGTCGCAGTCGCCCAGCAAGCGGTCAACGGCAATTTGCTGGAGGTTCGAGAGTTCGGACAGGCCGATCCCCAGCGCTGACAGCACGCCGGCGGCATCGGGGATGAAGACGTCCGACAGGTCCAGTGCCTCGGCGACCAGGCAGGCCATCTGACCACCGGCACCGCCAAACGCGGTCAGTGTGTAGTGCTCGGTGTCGATGCCCTGCTCGACGGTGATGCGACGGATCGCGTTCGCCATGTTCTCGGTGGCGATTTCCAGATAGCCGTAAGCCAGCGCTTCCAGCGGCGATGCACTCCCGGTGCCGTGCAAGCTGTTCCCCAGTACTTTCAGAGCCGAGCGTGATGCGTCGAGGTTAAGGGGGTGTTGCGCGTCGGGACCGAACACGGCCGGAAACCGTTCGGGGCGTAGCCGCCCCAGCAGAAGGTTGGCATCGGTCACCGCTGGCGGGCCGCCGCGGCCGTAGCAGGCTGGTCCCGGGTGCGCGCCGGCCGATTCCGGACCAACCACCGCCCGGCCGTCACGGGACAGGAGTCGTGATCCGCCGCCGGCGGCCACGGTGTGCAGCTGCACGCTGGGACTGCGCACATTCACGCCGGCGACCCGGGTGTCGTCGACGCGCTCGATGCGACCGGCAAAGTGGAATACATCGGTGGATGTGCCACCCATGTCGAATCCGATGATCTGTTGCAGGCCAAGCCGCTCCCCGGTCCTGACCGCGCCGACCACGCCGCCCGCCGGGCCGGACAGCAGGGCATGGCGGGCCCGAAAGCGATCGGCGTCGACCAGTGATCCGCTCGATTGCATGAAGCGGATCGTCACGCCGGGCAGCGCCTGGCGGAGGCCATCCGCGTAGGCCGACACGGCTGCCTGCAGATAGGCCTCGGCGGTTGCGGTCTGCATCCGCTCCAGAAAGCCGGGCAGCGGCGAGACCGCATGTGAGCAGACGACTTCCTCGAAACCGTACTCTGCGGCGATCTCGGCGGTGCGATGTTCGTGGCGACCGTCCACGGTCGCGTGAACGAAGGCAATGGCCACCGCCTCGCAACCGGCTTCACGCGCGCGGCGCAGGGCGTCGTGGACCGAGGCTTCATCCAGCGGATGGAGCACGGCGCCTCGCGCGTCCAGGCGTTCGGTGATTTCGAAATGCCGTGCCGCCAGTGGCGGCTCGCGGTGGATGTTCAGGGCGAACAACTCGGGCCGGCGCTGATCGCCGATGATCGGCAGGTCGCCGAAACCGGCGGTGATCAGCAACGCGGTCCGGCTGCCAGACCGCTCCAGCAAGGCGTTGGTCGCCACCGTGGTGCCTACGCGTAGCTCGACAATGCGTTCCGCGGGAATCGGTGCGCCACGCTTGACGCTCAGACACCGGCGGATGGCCTCCACCGTGGCGTCCTCGTAGTGGCCGGGATCGCGGGAAAGGAGCTTGCAGTGGCGCTGGACGCCCTCCGGGTCGACGGCAACAACATCGGTGAACGTGCCACCGCGATCGACCCAGAAGCGCCATCCCGCCGTCCTGTCACTCAAGTTGGTCATCCGCGCGGGGGAGGGTGAGGTTTGTTGCAGCGCACATATTCGGGTCGGTTCCGTTGGAATTTTTGCGGCTGGTTCATGGACGGGTGGTGAATGACACCTTGAGTGTCAAGGCGGTCATCCCTATAATTCCGCGCCTCATGCGGGGCGTTGGCCATGAGCCGAGAGGGCGTGATCGATTGCGCCCACGCCGACGTCTGAACGAATTGTATCGCCGGGCGGGCTGGTTGAACGGTCACCCGGCGAGCGGACCGGATAAGGGAGCCCCGACCGATCGGGGCTTTTTTATTCTTGAGGAGCAACGCGAATTTTGCAGCGGGAACTGACAGCACTGATCGAGCCGGTCGTCGAGTCACTCGGCTACGAGCTCGTGTGGTTGCAGCTCGCCGCTGGAGACGGTGACCAGTTGATGCGTCTGTACATCGATCATCCGGACGGGATCGTTGTCGAGGACTGCGAGCGCGTGAGCCGTGAGGTCAGTGCGCTGATGGATGTCGAGGATCCGATTTCCGGGCACTACACCCTGGAGGTGTCGTCGCCGGGGCTGGATCGGCCGCTGGTCAAGCCGGAGCATTTCGATGCCTTCACCGGGTCGGAGATCAAGCTGCGTCTGGTCGACAGCATCGAGGGCCGCAAGCGGTTCCGCGGTGTGCTGACCGCCCGGGCGGACGGCGAGATCGAGATGCTGGTGGATGGGACGTCGCATCGTTTTGCGTTGCGCGATATTGAGTCGGCGCGTCTGGTGCCGGAGATATAGGTGGAAGAGTCCTGACAATGGCGGGTGAAATGAACAAGAACGTACTGCTCGTGGTCGACGCGGTGTCCAATGAGAAGGGCGTCGAAAAGGACATCATTTTCGAAGCCATCGAAATGGCGCTGGCGTCCGCGACCCGGAAAAAGAACGCCGAGGACATCGACGCCCGTGTCGAGGTGAACCGCCAGACCGGTGCCTACAGCACCTTCCGTCGCTGGGAGGTCGTTCCGGATGACGCGCCGCTGGCGGACGAGGCGGACGAGGACTACGAAGGTCCCGTGTTCATCGCCGAGTCGCGTTCGCTGCGGTTGTCCGATGCGCAGAAGCAGTATGACGGTATCGAGGTCGGCGACTTCGTCGAGGAGCCGATGGAATCGGTCGAGTTCGGCCGCATCGCCGCGCAGGCCGCCAAGCAGGTCATCGTGCAGAAGGTGCGCGAAGCCGAGCGGGCGCAGGTGGTCGAGGCCTATCAGGATCGCGTCGGCGAGTTGATCACCGGTCTGGTCAAGCGCATGGAGCGTGGCGCGGTGATCATGGACCTGGGCGGTAATGCCGAGGCGATCATCCCGCGCGACCAGCTGATTCCGCGCGAGCCGATGCGTCCGGGTGACCGCGTGCGCGGATTCCTTTATGACGTGCGCCCCGAGCCGCGTGGCCCGCAGTTGTTCGTGAGCCGCACGCGGCCGGAATTCCTGATTGAGCTGTTCCGCATGGAAGTGCCGGAAATCGGTCAGGGCCTGATCGACGTCAAGGGTGCGGCGCGTGATCCTGGCCTGCGGGCGAAAGTGGCCGTGCTGGCGAAGGACAAGCGCATTGATCCGGTCGGCGCCTGCGTGGGCATGCGCGGCTCGCGCGTGCAGAGCGTGTCCAACGAACTGGCCGGCGAGCGCGTGGACATCGTGCTCTGGGACGACAACCCGGCGCAGTTCGTCATCAATGCGATGGCACCCGCCGATGTCGCGTCCATCATCATGGACGAGGACTCGCACGCCATGGACGTTGCCGTTGACGGCGAGAAGCTGGCGCAGGCCATCGGCCGAGGCGGTCAGAACGTGCGTCTGGCCTCCGAGCTGACCGGCTGGACGCTGAACGTGATGACGATCGAGGACGCCGAGAGCAAGGGCGAGGACGAGGCCGAGCGGCTGATCGAACTGTTCCGCAATCAGCTTGACGTCGACGAGGAAGTCGCCGTCATTCTCGTGCAGGAAGGCTTCACCTCGATCGAGGAAATCGCCTATGTGCCGGCCGAGGAGCTGACGCAGATCGAGGAATTCGACGAGGGCATTGCCGAGGAATTGCGCAACCGGGCCCGCAACGTGTTGCTGTCCCGCGCCATCGGTGGCGGCGAGGGCGACAAGGCCCAGCCGGCCGAGGATCTCGTCAGCCTGCCCGGCATGACCGAGGTGATTGCCTACGCGCTGGCCGCCGAGGGTTTCACCAATCGCGAGGAACTGGCCGAAGCCGCGACCGACGAGATCGCGGGTCTTGGTGGCCTGACGGAAGCGAAATCGGCCGAATTGATCATGGCTGCACGCGCCCACTGGTTTGAGGATGAGGAAGCTGCGGCGGACTGAACCCGATCGCAACTCCACCCCATCCACGATTTGAATTGAGAGGACTCGAATGGCTGATATGACAGTCCAGGACCTGGCCAAGGAAGTCGGCATCGCCGTCGATGCGCTGCTGACCAAACTTGCGGATGCCGGGATCAAGGCCACGAGCGCCGACTCCGCGATTTCCGACGAGGACAAGCTGCAGTTGCTGCGTCATCTGCGGACTGGCTCGGGCTCGGTGAAGTTGTCGACTTCCGCTGACAAGCGCATCTCCGTGCCGTCGCGCAAGCGTAGCCAGCTCAAGGTCACGGGCCAGCGAGGTTCGCCCGCGCGCACGGTGAACGTGGAGGTGCGCAAGCGTCGGACGTTCGTGCGTCGTGATCCCGAAGCGGAGAACGCCGCTGCGGCCGAGCATGAGGCGCAGGCACGTCAGGCCGAAGAGGAAAAGGCACGGCTGGAGGCGGAAGCCGCCGAACAGCGCGCGGCCGAGGAAAAGGCTGCTGCCGAGGCACAGGCCGAGGCCGAAGAGGCGGCGCGTCTGGCCGCCGAGAAGGCGGAAGCCGAAAAGGCCGCTGCCGCCGAAGCCGAGGCGCAAGCCAAGGAAGAGGCGAAGGCCGAACCCAAGCCGGCCGAGGACGAGACGCCCGAAGTAGCCGCCGAGAAGCCGGCCGAGGAAACCCCGGCTGAAGAAGCGCCGGCCGCAGAGGCGGCCGAACCGGCTGCCGCCGACGACAAGGCCGAGGACGGTAGTCCCAAGCGTCGCGTCATCGCCGACGAACTGGCTCGAGGCGAACTGGAAGCCGCGCGCCGCCGTGCCGCGGAGAATCTCCGTCGCGCAGCGAAGGCGCCGCCACCGACCCAGCAGCAGCGGAACAAGAAGGAAGAGGAACAGCGCCGCCGCGAGGAACTGCATGTCGCCAAGGGCAAGGCAGGTCGTCGTCGCAAGTCCGGACGCTCGCCGTCGCGCGTGAAGGTGAAGACCGAGCACGGGTTCGCCAAGCCCACCGCACCGGTGATCCGCGAAATCGAAGTGCCGGAAGCCATTACCGTCGGTGATCTGGCTCAGCGCATGGCGATCAAGGCCACCGATCTCATCCGCGACATGATGAAGATGGGCGAGATGGCGACCATCAACCAGGTGCTGGACCAGGACACCGCGACCCTGCTGGTCGAGGAAATGGGCCACACCGTCAAACGCACCAGCGAGGCGGATCGCGAGGAATCGCTGATTCAGGGTGCGGTCGGTGCGTCCGACGACTCGATCGAGAAGCAGCCACGTCCGCCGGTCGTGACCATCATGGGGCACGTCGACCACGGCAAGACTTCGTTGCTGGATTACATCCGCAAGTCGCGTGTCGCCGCTGGCGAGGCGGGCGGAATCACCCAGCACATCGGCGCCTACCATGT
>NZ_CAXFCL010000077.1:0-6013 GCF_964000955.1 uncultured Abyssibacter sp. | reverse complement strand
TGGGACTGATCTACGACAGCTGCGAGCTGCTCGCGGTCAAGTACGGCGACGCCGACAGCCTCGCCTCGGCCCGTCAGGCGATCGACGTCGTCACCGCCGCGATGCCGCCGCCCGCGGCCAGCTATCACCGCCGCCAGTTCGAACGCTGCCGGGGCTTCGTCGAGCAACCGGAACAACTGGAAAACGCGGAGATCTGGCAGACACTGGCCGCCGAGGCCGGACACCCGGCCGCGCAGCTCCGGGTCTGGGTGGACAAGCGCCTGGATGCGGACCTGGGGCCGCCGTCACTGAACCGCGTCGCGACCCTGGTCGAGACCGGTCAACCCGATGCGCTGATGCTGGCCCCGCTGCTGCTGGAAGTGGAATCCGGCGAACCCGAACCCACCGCTTCGGCCATCAATGACACGGCCTGGGCGCTGGCGATCTGCCAGCTCGGCGTGGATTGCGGCCCACAGAGCGAACTCACCCGGCTGCGCTGCATCTGGGATGCCTGTGCACCGGGAGATGATCTAGCCACATCTCTAGAAACGCATGTCAGTCCGTACATCTTCCAGCAGGCGCAGGAGCATGCCGCGCGACTGGCGGCGGCGATCCGGCAAGGCGACCTCGCCAACTCCGGCCTGGTCAGCCTCAGCGTGGCCGGACCGGCGCTTACCCAGTGATCAGCTCAGCGTCCGCTCCCAAGCGAGCATGACGGCATCCTCACGCCCACCCGCGGCCGGATAGTAGTTGGGGCGCCGACCGATCTCGCGAAACCCGAGCTTGCGATAAAGCGTCAGTGCGGCCGTGTTCGTCGGACGCACTTCGAGAAAGACGATGGTCAGTTCCGCGGTGACCGCGATCTCCAGCAGATGTTCGACCAGCTGGCGGCCGCAACCGGTGCGCTGTCTGCCAGGGTCCACGCAGACATTGAGGATATGACCCTCGCCCGCCGCCATCGACATCATCGCGTAACCATCGATCCGATCGCCCATACTGACCGCGACCCAGCTGCTGTAGCCGACGCGCAGACAGTCGTCGAAGATGCCGGCGGTCCAGGGGAATTCGTAGGCGGCACGATCGATGGCCGCGACGCGGGGAATGTCGCTGGGATGCATGGGGCGAATCTGCCACTCCGCATCCAGCACGACCGCGTTCACGCAGGCTCCGCAAGTCGGGCGCGAATGCGCTTGAGGTCGTCCCAGCCCTTGCGCTTCTCCAGCGGCTGACGCAGGTAATAGGCCGGATGGTAGGTCACGATGACCGGCGTGCCGCTGGGACCGTGCACGTGGCTGCCGCGGCGCAGTCGGCCCACCGGCGCGTCCTCGCCGAGCAAACCGGTCGCCGCCACCTGACCCAGCGCCACGATCAGCTTCGGCCGCACCAGCGCGATCTGCGCCTCCAGATAACCCCGACAGGCGTCCGCCTCCACCGCATGCGGCTTGCGGTTGCCAGGCGGGCGGCACTTGACCACATTGGCGATGTATACGGTGGACTGCCGCGAATGGCCGATGGCGGCCAGCATACGATCCAGCAACTGCCCCGCCGCACCCACGAAGGGCTCGCCGCGCAGGTCCTCCTGCTCACCGGGCCCCTCGCCGACCAGCATCAGATCCGCCTGCGTCTGCCCCACGCCGAACACGGTCTGCGTCCGCGTCTCGTGCAACGCACAGGCGGTGCAACGCGCCACCTGCGCCCGCAGCGCGTCCCAGTCCATGGCCGGCGGATCTCGCTCCGGAACGGACGGGGGCGCCGGCTCGGAAACCTTCGCCACCGGAATCGCCTCGGGCTGCGGTTCCGGCACAACCACCGGCGACTCTACCGGTGTCTGCTCGGTCAGCGGATCTTCGATGGCCGCGACCGGCTCCGCTGTCGGCGCGACCTCGGTCACCGGCTCCGGTGCCTCGGCCGGTTGCTGATCCCGACGGACCCATTCGGTCAGGCCCATCAGCGCCAGATACTCCGATCGGCGGGCGGGTTTCACGGCGGGCGGCTTCAGGCGGCCGAGCGGTCGGCGCGACGCGCCTGCAACGCCCGGTTGATGCCGGACAGGATCGCAGACAGCGAGGCCGTGACGATATTGCCGTCGATACCGACACCGAACAGCGTCTTCCCACCGCCCAGCTTGAGCTCGATATAGGTCGCCGCGCGAGCATCCGCGCCACTGCCGATCGCATGTTCGTGGTAATCCACCACGGTCACGGCTTCACCCAGTTCGGTGGACAATGCGCTGACGAAGGCCTCGATCGGCCCACGCCCTGTTGCCGCCAGGGCCCGGGTCTGACCATCGACCTCGACCTGCACCTTCAGGTCGACGTGACCCGAGGCCGAATCCTCGACCAGATGATGCGAGCTGTAGGCGTAGGGCCCGTGATCGCGCAGGTACTCGTCGTTGAAGATGTCCCACAGTTCGGTGGCGGTCACCTCGCGGCCGGTGGCATCGGTCACGGTCTGGACCACACCGCTGAACTCGATCTGGAGGCGACGCGGCAGGTCCAGGCCGTGCTCACGCTCCAGCAGGTAGGCGACACCACCCTTGCCGGACTGCGAGTTCACCCGGATCACCGCCTCGTAGGAGCGACCGACGTCCATCGGGTCGATGGGCAGGTACGGCATGTCCCAGACCTCGTCCGGCTGACGCGCCGCGAAGGCCTTCTTGATCGCATCCTGATGCGAGCCGGAGAACGAGGTGTAAACCAGTTCACCGACGTAGGGATGACGCGGGTGCACCGGCAACTGGTTGCAGTACTCGACCCGGGCGCGGATCGCGTCGATATCGGAGAAATCCAGGCCGGGATGCACGCCATCGGTGTACATGTTCAGCGCCAGGTTGACGATGTCCACGTTGCCAGTGCGCTCGCCGTTGCCGAACAAACAGCCTTCGACGCGCTCGATTCCGGCCAGCATCGCGAACTCCGCCGCAGCGGTGCCGGTGCCGCGATCGTTATGCGGGTGCACCGACAGAATCACCGAGTCGCGGCGTTTCAGGTTGCGGCCGGTCCATTCGATCATGTCGGCGAAGACGTTCGGCGTGGAGCGTTCCACCGTGGACGGCAGATTGATGATGCACTTGCGCTCGGGCGTGGAGCCCAGCGCCTCGACCACGGCATCGACGATGTCCCGGGAAAAATCCAGTTCGGTCCCGGAATACATTTCCGGCGAATACTGGTAGGTCCACTCGGTGCCCGGTCGCGCCTCGGCCAGTTCGCGAATCAGCCGGGCATGGGTCACGGCCAGATCGATGACCTCCTCCCGCTCCATCCTGAACACGACCCGACGCATCACCGGCGCGGTCGCGTTGTAGAAATGGACGATCGCGCGCGGCGCACCCTCCAGCGCCTCGAAGGTCCGCCGGATCAGCGGTTCGCGCGACTGGGTCAGCACCTGAATGGTGACGTCGTCGGGAATGCGCTTCTGCTCGATCAGGTCACGGACAAAGTCGAAATCAGCCTGCGACGCGGACGGGAACCCGACCTCGATCTGCTTGAAGCCCACCGACACGAGCAGCTCGAACATCTCGCGTTTGCGTTCCGGGTTCATCGGCTCGATCAGTGCCTGGTTGCCGTCACGCAAGTCCACGCTGCACCAGGTCGGTGGAGCGGAAATCACCTGATCGGGCCAGGTTCGGTCGGTCAGACCGACCACGGGAAACGACCGGTACTTCGTCTGCGGATTCGAAATCATTGCCATGATGGCCTCCTCATTTCGGGAGCAGGGCCAGAGCCCTGTTGCGCTGCATGATGCGCCGCCTGCCGTAACCGGGTCCAAGAACGCCGATGGCGGCAGGTAAATTCTAGGGTGAGTGGCGGGTGTGCGGCCGCCGTCCGCATCGTGATTATCTGCCCGAGGGCAGAAGTCGGAGCGCAAGCAGAAGCCGCGCGGTGGCCAGAGGGCCCGCGCAGAAGGCATCAAGTTGCAGGATGCGTGGCTTCATATTGAGGACTATAGCGTCAAGTCGGCGAGGATCAAGTCCCGATGTCATCAATCGGCCGATGGCGGCGAACCTGAAGCTACGCGCCCTGGCGCTTGCGCCGACGCCGCAGCAGCGTCATCACCGGCCCGGAAATCGTGTACGCGAGAAACACGAAGAACGCGACCTTGGGCGGATCGAACGACACCAGCACGAACAGACCGACGATGGCCACGATGTAGATGAATGGGACCCGCTCCTTGAGATTCAGGTCCTTGAAGCTGTAGTAGCGCACGTTGCTGATCATCAGCAGCGCGGCCATCACCGTCAGCACGAACGCGGCCACCGCGACCAGCGGGGACTCGCCGGAAATCTCCATCTCGGAACAGACCCAGACGAATCCGGCGGTCACGCCGGCCGCCGATGGGCTGGGCAGCCCGAAGAAATAACCCTTGCCACCGGCCAGGTGCGCGGACACATTGAACCGCGCGAGCCGCAACGCCGCGCAAGCGGTGTAGACGAAGGCGCCCAGCCAGGCCAGCTTGCCGCCGTAGGGAATGGCACCAGCGAGCGAATGCAGCGTGTAGATGTAGATGACGACGGCGGACGCCAGTCCGAAGGTCACCATGTCGGACAACGAGTCGTATTCCTTGCCGAAGTCCGTCTGCGTATTGGTCAGCCGCGCCACGCGGCCGTCCAGCGTATCGGCGATCATCGCGGCGAAAATCGCCATCGCGGCCGGGACGAATTCACCGCGCAGCGACGCCACGATGGCGTAGAACCCGCCGAACAGCGTTGCCGTGGTGAACAGGTTGGGCAGCAGATAGATGCCGCGCCGCCGCTGACCGCCTCCGGCCGGGTCGATGGATTTGTCGGACTCGCTCATACGCTGGTCTCCTCGCCTTCAGCCGCCGCCTTGCGCTTGAGTATCGCCAACACGTCGACGCCCGCGCGAACCGGCTGTCCGGGATGCACTTTCGCACGCGCCGACTCGTCAACGTAGACATCGATATGACGGGCCAAGCGCCGCAGCCCGCAACGCCGTCCATGGCCGACGCGCTCACCGACCGGCACCATGCAGGGTCGCTGGCCGAGCAGGCCGCCGCGTCCAGCCGCGATCAGCACGTCGTCCCCCTCGTCCGAATGGATCCAGGACACGTTCGTGCAGGGATCGCCGTTTTCGGTGCGGGGCTCGCGCAGCTTGCCCTCGATCGGCGCGCGCAGACTGTAGGCACCCAGCGGCGCCGTGGCCACCCGAATGCGCAGGGCGTTGCGGCCGAGGTACTCGTCGCGCACCAGTTCCACCGAGGCGATACGACCGTCAACCGGTGCGACGACGCCGAGCGGCGTTGAACAAAGGGTCCGGTCGGAATCGTAGAAATAGCCGAGCCCGAACAGGGAGACGACTGACAGGCTGGCGCCGATCAGCCAGTGCTGCTCATGCAGCGCCAGCCAGACACAAAGGACCAGCCCGGCAACGATCAGCCAGCCTTCGTGGGGAATATGAAGAAAGGTGCGGACGCGCATGGCGACGCCAGGAACCGACGCCGGCGGGTCGCGCCCGCCGGCGATACGACCCTAGTTCTTGGTCTTGTCGACCAGCTGGTTGGCGGCGATCCACGGCATCATGCCGCGCAGCTTGGCGCCCACCGATTCAATCGGATGCTCGGCGCTGCGGCGGGCCGTGGCCTTGAGCACGGTGCTGCCGTTGCGGGTTTCGTTGATGAATTCGCGGGCGAATTCGCCTTTCTGGATTTCGGCGAGAATCCGGCGCATCTCCGCCTTGGTCTCGTCAGTGATCACGCGCGGGCCGCGGGTGATGTCACCGTACTCGGCCGTGTTGGAGATCGAGTAACGCATGTTGGCGATGCCGCCCTCGTACATCAGGTCGACGATCAGCTTGAGCTCGTGGAGACACTCGAAGTACGCCATTTCCGGCGCGTAGCCCGCGTCGGTCAGGGTCTCGAACGCCGCCTTCACCAGCTCCACGGTGCCGCCGCACAGCACGGCCTGCTCACCGAACAGGTCGGTCTCGGTTTCATCCTTGAACGTCGTCTTGATGACACCGGCCCGCGCACCACCGATCGCCTTGGCATACGACAGCGCCAGCGCCAGACCCTCACC
>NZ_CAXFCL010000076.1:0-5604 GCF_964000955.1 uncultured Abyssibacter sp. | reverse complement strand
TTGTCGCCGGCGCGGCCGCCGCCAAAGAAATCACCGGACGGGCTGGTGGTCGGCAGGTAGACCATGTCCATGGCTTCGTCCACCGCCATCGACGCCCAGACGTTGCCGGCGCCATAGCCTTCCGCCGTGCCGCGTGCCCAGCTGGATGCCGCCGGGTCTTCGGGATCACGTGGCAGCGGGTCGAAAGACCAGAGCTGCTCGCCGCTGCGGGCGTCAAAGGCCAGCACGCGACCGCTGGGCGCTTCCTCGCGCTGGTTGTCGGCGACGATGGAGCCGACCACGACCACATCGTTGACGATGGCCGGGCGGGAGGTCGCCACCAGCTCGCCGGGGAACAGTTCCTCCTTGGTCGCCGGCATCTTCACGGCGCCGCCGTCACCAAAGGTCGGGCAGGGCTTGCCGGTTTTGGTGTCGATGGCGACCAGACGGTAGTCCGCCGTCCCCATGAAAATGCGCGACTGGCACATCGCACCATCTTCGGCTTCGTCGTCATGCCAGTTGGCGATGCCGCGGCATTTCTGCATGCCCAGCACCGGGTCCTCGGGATCGTAGGTCCAGCGCTTCTTGCCGGTGGCCGGGTCTAGCGCGATCAGCCTGCGGCGCGTGGTGCAGACCACCAGGTTGCCGTCGATCATGCTGGGCGTGTCCTCGAAGGCGATCAGCTTGTTGCTGGAATCCGCCGGCGGCACGTCGCCGGTGTGGTATTCCCAGGCCAGCGTCAGCTTGCTCACGTTGTCGCGGTTGATCTGCTTCAACTCGGAATACTTGGTGCCGAATTGGAGCTGATTCACGTCGTCGGGCCCGGCGACTGCAGTGGTCGCGATGCAGGCCAGCACGATCACTCCAAAGCTGCGAAAGGATAATGGGGTCGTCATAGCGCTCACTGTCCCGGTGGTTTCAGGGGAAGCACTGAGCGAATCAGGCGGCCAAGACGAAGCCGGTTTTCGTGCAGGGCCAGGCGGCGCGAGTGCGCTTGGGTTTGTCCCAAGAAGCGAGCGCCAACGCAGCATTGCGCGAAAACCGGCCCGTTCCGGGCGGATTGCGCCAGAAAACTGGCCATGCAGCGTTGCTCGTCGTTCATTTGGAATGACCAAACTTCTCTCCTCGCGCCTTGCCTGGTCAGTTTTCTGGCAGCAACTTGGCAGCATGATTCGCTCAATGCTTCCCCAAGACCTTCCAGACGCCCTGGGCGTTGGCGATGGTCGTCTCGCCGGCCATGATCAGCCCGCGTACAAAGATCAGATGTCGGGTTCTCCGAATCACTTCGGGGTAGCCGACGATGAATTCCCCGGCTCCCGCGCCGGCGATGAACTGCACATGCAGATCGGCGGTGACCATGCTCTGGTGCTGCGCCGCTTCCGAGGCGCCATAGCCGAGGCAGATGTCGGCAAAGGTCATGACGGCGCCGCCGTGGACCTTGCCGAACAGGTTGGTGTGCCGGTCCTCGGCGTGAAAACCGAGCACGCGCCGCTCGGGTGTCCCGCCGATCCAGCAAAGCCCGAGCTGGGCGGTGAAGCCGCTGGGTTCATGCGCGGCCCAGCCGGCGGCCCTGAGCGAGTCCGGATCGGTGGCGGCAAGGGCGGTCATGTCGTTCATGCCGCGAAGCAGTGCCGGGCGACTTCGACGGCCTGTCCGCCGCGACCGCCCTGTTCCGACAGCAGGGCCTTCATGCGGTAGGTCCACAGATGCAGCGGGTGCTCCAGGGTCATGCCCATGGCGCCCAGCATCTGGTGCACGTCGTAGATCAGGCGCGTGGCCGAATCCTGGGCGTGCAGCGCCGCCAGCGCGGCATCGCCATCGTCTCCGGACCAGGCGGCCTTGAGTGCCAGGTGGCGCACGCCGCCGGCCAGCACGGCGCATTCGGCCATGCGATGGCGCAGCGCCTGGAAGCTGCCCAGCGGGCGACCGAACTGCTTGCGCACGGACAGATGCTCGACGGTGGAATCGATCGCGCCCTGCATCAGGCCGGCGACTTCGGCGGCCAGTGCGACGCGGAGCAGGCGGCGAATGGTCCGGGCCTGGTCGTCGGGCAGCGCGGCGAAGCCGGGCGCCTGCGTCAGCCGGGCCATCGGGTAGGCGAACAGCGACTCGACCGGCTCGACCGCATCGCTGGCCGGGCCGATGCTGACCTGATCGCCGTCGATGACGATCCAGGTTTTCGCCGAGGCGGCAAAGCGGCTCGGTCGGCCGTTCTCGATCACGGCGAACGGGCGCGCCCAGTCGCCGTCGAGCTGCGGTCCGACCAGCATAGACAAGGCGATTTCGGTGGTCCAGGGCAGGCGTGCGAGCTGCTCGACCGCCACCGCCGCGGTGACGGGCCCGAGTTCCGGTACCGCCGCGATGTCGAAGAATCCGGCCTCGGTCAGCGCCTCGTCCAGCGCGTTGCTGACCAGCGCAAAGCCATGCGCCTCGGTCGGCGTGCTGCCGAAATCCTCGGCGATTTGTTCGATGGCGGCGGCCACCGCCTGCTGGTCGTCGGTGAGCGTGAAATCCATCAGCGCGGCTCCCGCGGCAGTTCCAGCAGATTCGTGGCGATCAGGTTGAGCTGGATCTCGGCGGCGCCGGAGGCGATGCCCGCCACGATGGCGCGTTGGTGATGGGCGAGCAGCATGGTCTCGCCGCCGGCCAGCGCCTCGGGGATGTGTTCCACGACGAATTCGCCGACAGCCCGCTCGGCGTTCACCGTGGCGTAGCGGGCGGCGTTGGCCTCGGCGCCCGTGCTCAGCCCCTGATGGCGCTGATCGATGATCTGGTAGCTGTACAACCGTGCGGCCTCGCAGGCGGCGTGGGCGCGGGCAGCCTGTTCCACCGCGCCGTGGCCGAATCGCCCTTCGGCCTTCAGCCGCGCAACCGCGCGGTGCAGGGTTTTCGACGCCAGCGCGAAGCGGGGAATGCCCACGCGTTCCAGCGCCAGCGCGGCGCGGACAATGTCCCAGGCCTGGCCTTCCTCGCCCAGGCGGGCGCTGGCCGGCAGTTCGACATCGTCGAAGAAGACCTCGTGGATGTCGCCTTCGCCGATCACGCTGGGAATCTGCCGCACGGTGATGCCCGGCGTGTCCATCGGCAGCAGGAAGATGGAAATGCCGCGTTTGCTGGCATCGGTCCGTGCCAGCAAAAAGCAGGTGTCGGCTTCGCCGGCGTAGGAGGTCCAGACCTTCTGGCCGTTGACGCGGTACAGATCACCGTCACGCTCCGCTCGGGTGCGCAGCGAGGCGAGGTCGGAGCCGGCTTCCGGTTCCGAAAAGCCCTGGCACCATAGCGACTGACCGGCGGCCATCGGCGGGATGTACCGCGCCTGCTGTTCCGGTGAGCCGTAGCGCATCAGGGTCGGGCCGATCCAGTTCACGTTCATGTACTGGCCGCCGCGCGGCTCGCCCGCCATCCACATTTCCTCGGCGAGGATGAAGGCGGACCAGGCGTCCAGGTTGCGACCGCCCCATTCCTCCGGCCAGTGCGGCACCAGCAGGCCGGCCTCGGCGAGTCTGGCGCAGAACAGCTTGGAGAATGCGGTCTGATGTTCCGAGCCCGGGCCGTGGGCCTGCGATTCCCAGTCCTCGGGCAGATGCTCGGCCAGAAAGGCCCGCACGGTTTCCCGAAACTGCTGTTGTTCCGCTGTCCAGGCGAATTCCATTGCGCTTGTCCCCGTGCCCCGCAGGCCGGACCTAGTCCTTCTGGTCCTTGCCGCCGAGCTTGTTGATGTAGCGCTCGATACCGGCGAGGTAGTCGGGGTTGAGCATCAGCACGCTGTTGGCGAGGCGTTCGACGTTGCGGGCCTGGGCCAGGCCGACATCGTGAGCCAGCTCGATCGCCAGCTTGGCGGTGCCCATCTGCTCACTGTTCTGTTCGGCGAGGTGGCGACAGAACCTCATGACGTCCGCATCGAAACTCTCGTCCGGGAAGACCTCGTGCACCAGGCCCATGATCAGCGCCTTGTCGGCGTCGGCCGGCAGGTTCGCCATGATCAGGTAGCGGGTCCAGTGCGTGCCGATGATCCGGGCCAGGCGGCTGATGCCGTTGGAGGCCGGGACCACGCCGAACTTGCCTTCCGGGAAGGCGTAGCTGGCGCTCTTCGCCGCGAGCCGGAAATCGCAGGACAGCGACAGCTCCAGGCCGCCACCCACGCAGGCGGCGTGGTGGGCGACGACGATCGGCTTCTCGATCGCCTCCATCTCGTCGTAGATGCGGTGCATGCCATGCAGTTGCAGGCGATGGCGCTCACGAATGCCGGAGCCGGTGCGCTCCGGCGCGGTGTTGCCGCTGCGCAGATCGGCGCCGGCACAGAAATAGCGGCCGTTGGCGCGGACCAGCAGGACCTTCAGGTCGGGTGTGTCGCGGAAGGTATGCAGCGCCTGTTCGAACCGGCTCATGATCTCGCCGTTCAGGGCGTTGAGCTTGTCGGGCCGGTTCAGCGTCGCGATCAGGATCGCGCCGTTGGTTTCGGTCAGCAGGGCGGGTTCGCTGGTGCTCATGGTGGTACTCCCTAGCCGCGTGAGCGGGGCAAGCCCAGCGCTCGCTCGGCGATCATGCTGCGGTGGACTTCGCTGGTGCCGCCGTAAATCGTCGTGCCCTGGGCGTGGCGATAGCCCTCGTTGAGCACGTGGGCCGGGCCCTTGCGATCGGCCAGCGAATGCGGCGCGGTCAGGTCCAGCAGATCGCGGGCATCGGTGAGGAATTTCTCCGACGAGAACAGCTTGCCCATCGGGCCGTAACCCTGGTTGGGAATCTTCGCGACGCCGGCCCACATGGCGAAGTCCGAGATCACTTCGGACAGGAACACATGGGTCATCGAGCGGGCCAGCCGCGACAGGGCGTCCGGCGTCTCGATCAGCGGCTTGCCGTCGAGGGTGATGTCGCGACAAAGCGTCTCGGCGGCCTTGGCGATCGCACGAATGTTGCGGGCGAAACCGCCGCCGCTGTGCTCCAGTTCCAGGCTGGCGGCCATGACCTTGATGCCACCATCAACCTCGCCCAGCCGGTAGCTGTCGGGGATCTTCACGCCGTCGTAGAACGTGATGTTGGTGCGCTCGTCCTGGAAGGTGTAGACGGGCTGGATGGTCACGCCCTCGGCCTTCAACGGCACGATGAACATGGTCAGGCCCTTGTGCTTGGGCACCTCGGTGTTGGTGCGCGTCAGCATCAGCACGTAGTCGGCGATGTTGGCGCCGCTGGTGAACATCTTGGAGCCGTCGATGCGCCAGCCGTCGCCGTCGCGTGTGGCCTTGCACTGCGCCGCGAATACGTCGGAACCGCAGCCCGGCTCGGAATAGCCCAGGCTGCAAATCGACTCGCCGGCGACGATCCGGGTCAGCGCGTCGGCCTTCAGTTCATCGCTGCCGAAGCGGCGGATGATGTGGCCGACCATGGACGTGGTGCTCACCGCATGGGTGCTCCAGCCCTGGTTTTCGTAGACCTGCATCACCGCGTTCATCGCGTAGGCCGGCGCGTTGCGCCCGCCGAACTCCGGCGGCCAGGCCGGGAACAGCAGCTTGGCTTCGGCCATCTTCTTGTGAAAGCCGGCGTCGAAGCCGTCGAAGGAGTAGTGGGCCTTGGCGCGCAGCTCGGGTGTCAGCGTCTCGTTGAAGAACGCGTCCATCTCGGCGCCGA
>NZ_CAXFCL010000075.1:0-8990 GCF_964000955.1 uncultured Abyssibacter sp. | reverse complement strand
CCGCATCCGCGCCAACGTGCCCGCGCTGGCCGAGGACCGCTACCTGTCGCCCGATCTGGAACGGGCCGCCGGTCTGGTGGAATCCGGCGCGCTGATCGAGGCGGCCGGCATTCCGGACCAACTGCAACTGGCACCATGAACCCAGTCGAGATCACCGAGGGCGACAGCCCGGTCATTTTGGCCGCACCGCACGCCGGCACCTGGGTGCCGGAGCCTATGCGCGCCCGGCTGAACGCCACCGGCCGCGCGCTCGCCGATACGGACTGGCATGTTGACCGGCTTTATCGCGGGCTGCTGCCGAACGCGACCACGGTGACGGCGACGTTCCACCGCTACGTGATCGATGCGAACCGCGACCCCACCGGCCACAGTCTTTACCCCGGCCAGAACACCACCGGGCTGGTGCCGCGCATCGACTTTGACGACCAGCCGATCTGGACCGCCGGGCAGGCGCCAGACGCCGACGAGATCGCCGAACGGCTCGAGCGCTTTCACCAGCCGTACCACGCCGCACTCGCCGCGCAGATCGAGCGTGTAAAGGCCCGCCACGGCATTGCCCTGTTGTACGACTGCCACTCGATTCGCTCGCGGGTGCCATTCCTGTTCGACGGCGCGTTGCCGGTGTTCAACATCGGCACCGATCGTGGCCGAACCTGCGCGCCGATCTTCGAGCTGATCGCAGCCCGGCGCTGCGGCGCGGCCCGAACCTACGACACGGTGGTCAACGGCCGCTTTCGCGGTGGCTGGACCACCCGCCACTACGGCCTCCCCGCCGACGGCGTGCACGCCATTCAGATGGAATTGGCGCAGCGCGCGTACCTGCACACCGAGGCGGCGCCGTTCGCCTACGCCCCCAACCGAGCCGCGCCGTTGCGTGCGGTATTGAGCGAGTTGCTGCACGCGCTCGCATCCGCTGCCAAGGACCTCGCCCGATGACCGGAGCCCGCCCCGTCACCGCCCCCCGCGGAACCGAACGCACCGCCCGAAGCTGGCTCACCGAAGCCCCGCTGCGGATGCTGATGAACAATCTCGATCCGGACGTGGCCGAGAACCCGGACGCGCTGGTCGTCTATGGCGGTATCGGCAAGGCCGCGCGCAGCTGGGATGATTTCGACCGCATCGTTGAAACGCTGCGCCGGCTGGACGATGACGAAACGCTGCTGGTCCAATCCGGCAAGCCGGTGGGCGTGTTTCGCACCCATGCGGATGCGCCGCGTGTGCTCATCGCCAACTCCAACCTGGTCCCGCACTGGGCGACCTGGAAGCACTTCAACGAGCTCGATCGCAAGGGACTGATGATGTACGGCCAGATGACGGCCGGCTCGTGGATTTACATCGGTTCTCAGGGCATCGTTCAAGGCACCTACGAAACCTTCGTCGAGGCCGGACGCCAGCACTACGACGGCGACTGGACCGGCCGCTGGATTCTGACCGCCGGCCTCGGCGGCATGGGCGGCGCGCAGCCGCTGGCCGCGGTGATGGCCGGCGCCTGCTGCCTGGCCATCGAGTGCGATTCCGACCGCATCGATTTTCGCCTTCGCACCCGCTACCTGGACGAACGCGCCGAGACACTGGACGAAGCGCTGGCGATGATCGACCGCTGGACCGAAGCCGGCGAAGCCAAGTCGGTCGGGCTGCTGGGCAATGCGGCCGACCTCGTACCGGAGCTGCTCCAGCGCGGCATCCGCCCCGATCTGGTCACCGACCAGACATCGGCCCACGACCCGGTCAACGGCTACCTGCCGCAAGGCTGGACCATGGACCAGTGGATCACCGCGCGCCGCGATGATCCCGCCGCCGTCGAGGCCGCGGCCTGCGCCTCGATGCGGGTGCATGTGGAAGCGCTGGCCGGCTTCGCGAAGGCCGGCGTGCCCACGGTGGACTACGGCAACAACATCCGTCAGGTCGCCTTCGATCAGGGTTTCGAGGACGCCTTCTGCTTCCCCGGCTTCGTGCCCGCCTATATCCGGCCGCTATTCTGCCGCGGCATCGGCCCGTTCCGCTGGGCCGCGTTGTCCGGCGACCCGGAGGACATTGCCAAGACCGATGCCAAGGTGAAGGAGCTGCTGCCCGGCGACGCCCACCTGCACCGCTGGCTGGACATGGCCGCGGAGCGCATCGCCTTTCAGGGCTTGCCGGCGCGCATCTGCTGGGTGGGGCTGGGTGACCGCCACCGCATCGGTCTGGCGTTCAACGAAATGGTGAAATCCGGCGAGCTGAAGGCACCCGTGGTCATCGGCCGCGACCACCTGGATTCAGGCTCGGTGGCCAGCCCCAACCGCGAGACCGAGGCCATGGCCGATGGCTCCGACGCCGTCTCGGACTGGCCGCTGCTCAACGCGTTGCTCAACACCGCATCCGGCGCCACCTGGGTCAGCCTGCACCACGGCGGCGGCGTGGGCATGGGCTTTTCGCAGCATTCCGGCGTGGTGATCTGCTGCGATGGCAGCGATGCCGCGGCGAAACGCATCGACCGCGTGCTGTGGAACGACCCGGCCACGGGCGTGATGCGCCATGCCGACGCGGGCTACGAGATCGCCAAGGATTGCGCGCGGGAGAAGGGGCTGGACCTGCCGGGGATTCTTTAGCCACCCTCGATTCGAGCAAGAAAGGTCGACAGATCATCGCCAACACTGGCGATCACGCTGTCACCGGTGGCGACCAGCGTCGCCTCGTCCCCGTCCAACCCGAACACCTCGGCACGGCAGAACACCAGCTTCCTGCCGGCCTTGACCACCCGGGCCACGCAGCGAAAGCGCGGCGCGGTCGCCGGCGCCAGCACGTTGACGTTGTAGCTGGCGGTGACCACGTCGCCCGCAACGGTGGCCGCGGCCCAGGCGCAGCCGGAATCGATCAGATAGCCGATCACCGCGCCGTGCAGATAGCCATGGTGCTGGGTCATCTCCTCGCGGCGGCCCAGCAAAAGCACCACCTCTCCCTGGGTGCAGCGTTCGATGGTCACGCCCGACCAGCGGGTGTAGGGCGATGTCTGGATCACCCGCTCGAACAGGGCGCACAGTTGGTCGGGGCCAATCGCTGTGGTCATCAGCAACGCTCAGTGTGTGAATCGCAGCAGATGATCGACAAACGCCGGCCCGCGTTCCAGTTCCGGAAAGTGGCCGGCACCGGGAATGCGAACGAGCTCGGAGTTCGGGACGAGGGCATTCATGTCGCCGAAACGGGTATCGGGATGCGAGGGGTCGGCGTCGCCCCAGACCAGCAGGGCATCCTGTGCGATCGGCGCGAGCTGATGCTGGTGATCGCCCAGGCAGTCCTGAAAGCCGGACGCCAGGCAGAAGCAACCACCGTGATCGAAGTTCTCCAGGGTCATGTCCACCAGTGGCCGGATCAACTCAGGGTCCGCGAGCGCGGTTCGGTACCAGGCATCGATCCGCTTCCGGCGGACCGCGGCCAGGGCAAGCTGGCCGACCACCGGCCGGCGCAGCATCCCCTTGGGATCGCGGCGCGCCAGCCATTGCTGCGTACCGCTCCAGTCCGCGGCCTGACTCAGCACGAGCCGGCGGATCAGGCCCTCGTGATGACGCGCCACACCCACGCCGACGAGACCCAGCACGCAGGGCATGATCAGCGTGTGGGGTCCGCCGCCGAAGCGCTCCAGTCCCTGGGCAACCAGACTGATCGACTCGCCCATGGACAATCGCATGCCCGCACGCGGCAGCGAGGCGCCGAATCCGGGCATCTCGAACACCGTGACGCGAAATCGTGGCGCGAGTGCGTCAAACAACGCGTCATAGCATTCCAGCGGCACCGGCGGATCGGTGGCGAACACCAGCGATCGCCCATGGCCCAGCTGCCTGCAACGGACCATGGCCCGATCCAGCTGCACGAAGCGAATGTCGCTACGAGTCCGTGCGGCGGGGCCTCGCATGACCCTGCCGGACCGCATATGTGTTGGGATCGTGTCGACCAACTGAATCAGGCGTTGCAGCATTCCGGACCATCCAGCAAAGCAGAGCCGCAACGGTGATGGGGCCGGCGACGGGTGACAAACGAATCTGCTGCACCGACAGATGCACGCTGTTCATCCATGCAGTGCGCTGCGCAGCGCGTCACGCCACCAGTCGCGCAAACCTCGCCAGACCGCGGCATCCACGCCCAGACGGCGGCTGATCAGCGTAATCGGCGACACGGACATGGTCTCGGCATTCGGCATCGCGACCAGACGTCCACTGCGAATCAGCGGGTTCACCAACGGGCGGGGGGCGAGCGTGATACCCAGACCGCGCTCCGCGGCGCCAACCGCCGCGGCGAACTGGCTGAACCGGTGCACCCGGCCGGAGCCGCCTGGCAGCGCATGCCCCAGTTGCTGCCACTGCGTCCACGCGGTCGACATGCCCAGCACATAGTCGATACGCGGCGCACAGCCCCAATCGACACCAGGCGCTGCCACCGGCAGGGCCGTCGACTCACAGATTTGCACCTGCTCCAGATTCCGCTGATCGGTTCCGCCATAGCGGATCGCGAGGTCAACCGAACCCTGGCCTGGATTTTCCAGGGCCTCGGTTACGGACAGATGCAACTGCACGCCAGGAAATTCCGCCTCGAAGCGGGGGATCATCGGGGTCACGATCTCTGCGGCCATGAGCGGATTGGTGCTGATGCGGACCGCCTCGGGCCAGCAGCGTGATCGCAGCTGCGCGGTCGCGCCGGCGAGTCCGTCCAGCACTCCCGCCACCGCGTCGGCATATGCCCGGCCCGCGTCGGTCAACAACACAGCCCGCGTGCGGCGTTCGAACAATAACGCGCCGAGGAAGGTTTCCAGGGCCGCAACATCGTGGCTAATGGTCGACGGCGTGCGATGCAGTGCCGCAGCGGCCTCCTTGAAACTGCCCAAACGCGCCGCAGCGTCGAAGGCGCGCAGTTGTGCCATGGATGGTAACGCTGCTCGGCTCACAGCAGCTCACCGCGCTCACCATGGTCAGCGAGTCGATCCCGACCATCCGCATCGTCGCCTCGTGCCATGCCTCCCCACCCGAAACCGTATCGACACGCAGGTTCATTCGCAAAACGCGAACTGAGCCTGCCTCGCCAGCATACAGAACTGCATAACTCATTGTAATAAAGAAGATTATCGCCTGGTATCGAGATTGCCTGAGACAGAGGCTCACCCTTCTTCGGCCCATGCTATGAATCAGTCCGCCGCAATCCAAGCCCCAGTCGCCGAGACCTCTGCACCCACCGTCGCCGATGTACTCGACGGTCTGCTGCACGAGGAGTTCACGTTGAACTACCAGCCCCAAGTCGACGCCATGGACGGCCGCCTGGTCGGTTTCGAGGCCTTGGCGCGCTGGCACTCACCCAGGTTTGGTCAAGTGCCACCGTTGTTGTTCGTCAATCTGCTGGAAGAGGCGGGGCATATCCATGACCTCTGGGACGGCATTCTGACCTGCGCCTCCTCCGACTTGCCCGCCCTGACCACCGGCTTCGGCAATCCGCTGCATGTGGCGTTAAGGAAGCTCTGCACTAACCGGACCTAGCAGTTGAAGGCTAGGTACTCCGAGCCTCAGTGCGTGGCCAAGGTGAGGTTTTCGCCCACCATGCGTCCAAATGTGGCGTTTTGAAGCCAATTTAAGCGCTGCACCGGTCCGTCGTTCTCACGATGGACACACCTTCCCTGCCGGCATCAACTGTCGCCTGGCCTGATACACATTGGCTAGCGCGAATAGCGTGACGATCTGGGCGTGGTTCTTGGCTAGTCCGCGATAGCGTGTCTTCTGATAACCAAACTGCCGCTTGATCACGCGAAACGGATGTTCGACCTTGGCGCGCATCTGCGCTTTGACCCGTTCGAGTTCATTGAGCAATCGACCCAGCTTGGTGTGCGGTAACGCCCTGCGCTGACCCGGTCGCATGGCAATCTGCCAGGCGACCGTGGGATTGGCATCCGAGCGCCTGTCCGCACCGCGATAACCCGCATCACCATAGACCTCGGCTTCCTCACCGTGCAGAAGATCATTGGCTTGGGTCACATCGTTCACATTCGCCGGCGTCGTGATCACGGTGTGGGTCAATCCGGAGTCCGCATCCACGCCAATGTGGGCCTTCATGCCGAAGAACCACTGGTTGCCTTTCTTGGTTTGGTGCATGTCGGGATCACGCGCCCGATCCTGATTCTTGGTCGAGCTAGGCGCGTGGATCAGCGTGGCATCTACGATCGTGCCTTGGCGCAGCAACACGCCGCGCTCGCTGAGCACGGCGTTGATCTCGGCAAGGAGCTGCTCGGCCATGCCGTGCTGCTCCAGGCGATGCCGAAACCGCAGGATGGAACTCTCATCGGGGATCAGGTCATCTCCGGCATCCAATCCCGCAAAGGCTCGCATCGCTGGAATATCGTGCAGGGCTTCTTCCATGCCCGGATCGGACAAGACAAACCATTGCTGCATGAAGTGAATCCGCAGCATGGCGGACACCGCGAAGGCCTTGCGCCCACCGCGCGGACTTCTCTGAGGCTGAACCGGCGCCACCAAGGCCTCCAAACGAGACCAGGGAATCACGGCATCCATCTCGGCCAGAAACTGCTGGCGCTTGGTCTGCTTGGGGCGCCGGGCGTAACCAGGCTCGGCAAAGCTGCGCTGCTTCATCTCAGACGACACTCCGCGGATCAGTCGTGACATTGTCGCTGATCTGAGCGGTTGTGCAGAGTCTCCTTAAACCTTTCCGCCCAGCAGTTGCAAGACCCGGAGCTCAGCAGCCGATTCGGCCACTGGCTGGCCGGCCGGCAGATCGACGGCAGCCAGATCCACATCGAGATCACAGAGTCGACGCTACTGAACTCGAACTCGACGATGCTGGACAACCTGGACCGCTTTACACGGGACGGTATCGCACTGTGGCTGGACGACTTCGGGACCGGCTACTCGGGCCTGCGCCATCTACGCGAGTTGCCGGTTGCCGGGCTGAAGATCGACAAGAGCTTCGTCGATCGCCTAGAGTCCGACCTGGATGACTTCCGGATCGTCAGTGCGATCACCGCCATGGCCTGCAGCCTGGGCCTCAAAATCGTCGCCGAGGGCGTCGAGACCGAAGCGCAAATGCAAATGCTGTCGCAGCTGGGTTGTACCACGCTGCAGGGTTACCTCATCGGCCGGCCCGCACCGCTCGATTCGCTGCAGCAAACCTGGGCGTCTCAGCCCATCAGCTAGCGGTGCGGCTTCACGCTCGCTTCGCATTCTACGTTGCAAAATGCGAAGCACAATCGGAAAACCTGCTCCGAAACAAGCTGAAGTTAGAAATTTTATTCGCTAAATCATGAGCTTGGAGGGCGCTCTTCTTGGAATGGCGCCTGCATTGGACAGGGGACGCCACCAGAGGACCCGTCCACCATGAACTCATCGCTTCCATACTCCGCTGACCTGCCGGACGACCCCGAGATGCATCGCACGATTGCCGATGCTCCGTTGGCGCTGGTCATTGAAGACACGCCACCGCTCGGTTCCCTGTACGAACGCTACCTGCGCCGCATGGGTTACCAGGTGCAGTGGGTCGCGACGGGCAGTCACGGGCTGGAAGTCCTGGAATCCGACCGTCCGGATCTGGTGCTGCTGGACCTGCAGCTACCGGACATGCACGGCTACGACATCCTGCAGAAGATGAAGACGGGTGGGCATAGCTGCCCCTGCGTCGTCATCACGGCCCATGGCTCGGCGGATTCTGCGCTGAAGTCCATGCGTCTGGGTGCTGCGGATTTTCTGGAAAAACCCTTTACCGCTGAGCGGCTGCGCGTGACGGTCGATAACGTCATGGACAAGCGACGCCTGCATGATGAGGTGCAGATTATCCGTCAGCAGATCGAACGCGATGGCTATGCCGGTTTCGTGGGACGGTCGCTGCCGATGCAGGTGGTCTATCGCATCATCGACAGCGCGGCGACCAGCCGGGCCTCGGTATTCATCACCGGCGAGTCCGGCACCGGCAAGGAGCTCTGCGCGCAAGCCATCCACGAGCGCAGCGAGCGCAGCAGCAAGCCCTTTGTTGCCATCAACTGCGGTGCCATTCCGCGAGAACTGTTCGAAAGCGAGATTTTCGGGCACATGAAGGGCGCATTCTCCGGCGCTCACAGCGACCGGCAGGGTGCAGCCGAGCGCGCCAATGGCGGCACGCTGTTTCTGGATGAGATTGGTGAAATGGACCTTGACCTGCAGGTCAAGCTGCTCCGCTTTATCCAGACCGGCGTGTTCCAGCGGGTCGGCGGCACCAAGGACATTCGGGTGAACGTGCGATTCGTCTGCGCCACGAATCAGGATCCACAGATGCAAGTGGCGGACAAGCAGTTCCGCGAGGATCTGTACTACCGCCTGAACGTCATCCCAATTCGCATGCCAGCGCTGCGTGACCGCGAGCGCGACATTCTCGACATCGCCGAGGCGTTTCTGGCCCGCCTGAGCCGGGAGGAAGGACGCACATTCACCGGTTTTGACGCCGACGTGCAAAGCACGCTGCTGAACTACGACTGGCCCGGCAATGTCCGCCAGTTGCACAACGTGGTTCATAACATCGTGCTACTCAATGATGGCGAGGTGGTCACGCGTGACATGCTGCCGGACCCGCTCGGGTTGACAGGTGCCCAAGCCGAAGGCGGCGCCACCCCCCGACCACGGCCACGTGCCGTGACCCGGTCAGCCAGTCCCGGACTCGCCATCGAACCCTTGTGGCTAGTGGAGAAACGGGCCATCGAAGCTGCCATCGAGCAATGCGATGACAACGTGCCGGTGGCCGCGGCCCACCTTGGCGTGAGCGCATCGACGGTGTACCGAAAGCTCAAGGCCTGGGAGGCCTCGTCCTGATGACGCCGCATTCGTCAGAGAGCGGGCTTCCCCCGGCGCCTTCCCACAGAAGCCGGACATGAACGCCTCGGCCACTGGCTCCGATGAGCGTGCCCGCTGCGAAGCGCTTTGGGACCTCAACATTCTGGATACGCCACCGGAGGCCCGCTTCGACCGCCTGACCCGGCTGGCGCAACAACTCTTCGG
>NZ_CAXFCL010000074.1:0-3156 GCF_964000955.1 uncultured Abyssibacter sp. | reverse complement strand
GCGCCGGCTCGCTGACATCGCCCTTGCGGGACCGCTTCGGCATTGTCCACCGGCTGGAGTTCTACACGCTGGACGAGCTGAGCAGGATCGTCACGCGTTCGGCCGATATCGTCGGCATGGCGCTCGACGCGCCGGGCGCGATGGAGATCGCACGCCGCTCGCGCGGAACGCCCCGTGTCGCCAACCGTTTGCTGCGCCGCGTGCGCGACTACGCCCAGGTGCGCGCGGACGGTCATGTGTCACAACAGGTCGCCCAGGCCGCGATGGACATGCTCGATGTCGACAAGGAAGGCTTCGACGTCATGGACCGCAAGCTGCTGTCGGCGCTGGTGGAGCGCTTCGACGGCGGACCGACCGGCGTGGAAAGCCTTGCCGCGGCAATCGGTGAATCACGCGACACGATCGAGGACGTGATCGAGCCCTATCTGATCCAGCAGGGTTTCATGCAGCGCACGCCGCGCGGACGTCAGGCGACACGGACGGCGTGGCTGCATCTGGGCCTGCAGCCGCCGGCGGGCAGCGGCGAACCGGCGCCCGGCCTGTTTCCGAACGCCGAGTGATCAGCGCCGCCGCGGTCGGCGCGCGGGGTTGTTAACGAAAGACGGCGGCCTGTACCGGCCCGTCGAGTTCCGCCCAGGCGCGGAACATGCCCGTGGTGCTCATCGGCAGGCAGACCAGACCGTCGCGATCGACACCGATCAGTCCCCCCATGCCGCCGCGCTCGACGATCTGTTCTATCACCAGTTCGGCCGCGGCCGTCATCGGTTCATGGCGCAGCAGCATGCGCCAGTGGATCTGCGCGGCGGCGTTGACCCGGATGAAGGATTCACCGTGGCCGGTCGTCGAGATGGCGCAGCTGTCGTCGCAGGCCCAGGTTCCCGCGCCGATAACGCCGGAATCACCGACCCGGCCCGGCGCCTTGTTGGTCATACCGCCGGTCGATGTGGCCGCGGCAAGGCAACCGTCGCGGTCACGCGCGACGGCGCCCACCGTCCCCAGCGGCTCGTCGTGGTCCAGCACGATCGCCTCGTGCTCGCGCGCCCGGCGAAGTTGCTGCACGCGACTGTCGATCACGAAGTAGTCGGGTGGGGCGGTGGCGACGTGAAAACGCTCGCAGGCCCTGTCGGCTTCGGCGCCGACCAGCAGCACGTGGCGACCGTCCTCCATGATCGCGCGGGCCAGCGCGACCGGGTTGCGCGGACTGCGCACGCCCGCCACACCACCGCATGCGCCGTCACCGCGCATGATCGACGCGTCCAGCTCTGCGACACCTTCGGAATTCAGCACCGCGCCTCGGCCGGCGTTGAAGAGTTCACAGTCTTCGAGCTGCCGAACCGCCTGTTCCACCACGTCGATCGCCGGCACCCGATCCTGCAGGGCCTGTCGCGCTGATTCGCCAATTGTCTCCAGTGCCAGAAGATGTTCCGCGTAGCCGTGGTCGCGCCGCGGAATGTCGCCTGCGCCGCCATGAATGGCAAAGGAAACGGGATGATGAGCCATGGACGCGGAGCCATTGGGAGAGGGGTTCAATAATACGCGTATAATCAGCGGTTTACTGGTGAAGAAGGCACGGAATGCCGAATCTCGACGAGATCAGCACGTTCTGGTGGACCACTCGCGTCTACTACGAGGACACCGACGCCAGTGGCGTCGTCTATCACGCCAACTACCTGCGCTACCTGGAGCGGGCCCGAACCGAGTGGGTCCGCCACCTGGGCTGGTCCCAGGAACGTCTGCGCAGCGAACTGGACCTCTGTTTTGCGGTCAGTGAGATGACCATGAAGTTTCTCGGACCCGCCCGACTGGATGATGAAGTGGCGATTTCGGTGCAGGTGGCTGAGTGCAAGCGCGCCAGCATCCGCTTCCATCAGGCCATTCACGTCGGCTCATCGGACGGGCGCGGCCTGATCCAGGCGCAGGTCCGGGTTGCCTGTCTGACCGAATCGACTTTCAAGCCGCGCGCGCTGCCGGCTGAATTCTTTGGGAGCAACGCATGAACAACGAGCTGTCGCTGACCCACCTGATCTTCGACGCCAGCCTGCTGGTGCAGCTGGTGATGGCGGGTTTGATGGTCGCCTCGGTGCTGTCGTGGATCATCATCGTCTCCAAGCGACGCATGCTTGGCCGAACGTCCCGCCTGGCGAATCGCTTCGAGGACCGCTTCTGGTCGGGCGGACAGATTTCCGAGATCTACGACCGCGTGAAGGGCAGCGAGCATGCCGATCACGGCATGGAGGCGTTGTTCTTGGCCGGTTACGAGGAATATCGTCGCCAGCGTTCGAACATCCAGCAGAGTGATGAGCGCGGCGTAGACGAATCAGCCGCGAGCGCGGTGCAACGGGCGATGCGCGTGGCCCAGATGCGCGAGGTTGATCGCATGGAGGGCGGGCTTCCGGTGCTCGCGACCATCGGTTCGACCAGCCCCTACGTGGGCCTGTTCGGCACGGTCTGGGGCATCATGCATGCGTTCATCGCCATCGGGAACGTCAAGCAGGCGACGCTGGCCATGGTCGCGCCCGGTATCGCCGAGGCGCTGATCGCAACGGCCATCGGCCTGTTCGCCGCCATTCCCGCTGTCATCGCGTTCAACATCTTCACCAGCCAGGTCGATCGCCTGGAAAACCGCTTCCAGACGTTCTCGGAAGAGCTGGTGGGCATCCTGGAACGTGGCCTGCAGAGCACGGGCCGTCGGCCCGAGGCCTGAGAGCGCAGAGGATTTCGCCATGGCACGCAGAAAACTGGCCGCGGAAATGAACGTGGTGCCCTACATCGACGTCATGCTCGTGCTGCTGGTGATCTTCATGATTACCGCGCCGTTGCTGACCCAGGGCGTGGACGTGGACCTGCCCGACGCGAACGCGGAACCGATGTCGGTGGATTCCAACCACGAACCGGTGATCCTGTCCGTCGATGCGGCCGGCGACATGTACCTGTCCATCGGACCGGACCCCGAGGCACCGATTTCGCGTGACGAGGCGATCACGATCATCGAAACCGCGAAACGGAGCCGGCCCGATCTCTCCGTCGTGCTGGAAGGTGATGGCAAGGTCGCCTACCAGTCGATCATGCGGGCGATGACGACCTTGCAGGCGGCGGGTATCTCCCGGATCGGCTTCGCGGCCGATCCCGAGCTGATCGAAGCCGCCGGCTCCTGAT
>NZ_CAXFCL010000073.1:0-2308 GCF_964000955.1 uncultured Abyssibacter sp. | reverse complement strand
TTGGCGCGGACCGTATAGTCCTGATAAGCCGGGATGGCGATGGCGGCCAGGATGCCGATGATCGCGACCACGATCATAAGTTCGATCAGCGTGAAGCCTTGCTGTTTGTGTTGCATCTTGAGATCTCCCAATTGAGGTTCAGCAGAGCGGCACACGCCGCCTACCGGTAATTTCAGCACATGTGATGCCAATGTTTAATGAAAATAATTCATTTATAAACAATGACTTGCCGATGCCCCCAAGGCTGAGAAACGAAGCTATAGGTGAGTTTTTGCCTGAAACTGACAATTTTTGTCAGGGGCTGATGGCCTGAATTCCTTCTGGGCCACCGACAATGGTGAGGTTTGATGGTGTTGACGCAAAGACACCGCATGTGACCACGCCAGGTATGTTGTTGACCCTGATTTCGAAGTCGCCGGGCGATTTGAGGCGCAGATCATGAATATCCAGAATGATGTTGCCGTTGTCGGTGACGAAGTCGCCCCGTTTGACCGGACGACCGCCGAGTTTGCCTAGGGCGCGGCCGACCACGGAAGTGGCCATCGGGATGACTTCGACCGGAATGGGGAACCGTCCCAGCGTTTCGACAATCTTGCTTTCGTCCACGATACAGACAAATCGGTCACTGGCTGACGCAACAATCTTCTCGCGCGTCAGCGCGCCGCCTCCGCCTTTGGTCATGAACCCTTCGGGCGTGACTTCGTCGGCACCATCGATATAGACGGGTATCGAATCAACGTCATTAAGGTCCAGCACCGGAATGCCGATCGCCTGGAGACGGCGGGTGCTGGCCTCGGAGGATGACACCGCGCCGGGGATGTCCGCGACGCGGTCGGCGAGCAGGTCGATGAGGTGGTTGACGGTTGATCCGGTGCCGACGCCCAGGATCGTCCCGGGGACGATTTCGTTTAACGCGGCTTGCGCGACTGCCCGCTTCATGTCGTCTTGATTCATGGGTGTTCCGTCTGGGCTGGGGTGGGTCGTGGCCCGAACAGGGCGGTGCCGATACGCACCATGGTTGCCCCGGCGTGGATGGCGGTTTCCAGGTCATTGGTCATGCCCATGGAAAGCGTGTCGATCTCGGGTGCGATGTCACGGAGTCGAGCGAAATGCTCGGCCAGCCGGGCATGTGCGCCCTCGTCGTCCGGTGCCGGCACCGCCATCAACCCTCGCAGTTGCAGCCGGGGGAATTCGGTGACTGTCCGGGCGAAGTCCGAGATCTCTTCGGGCCGGATACCCGACTTCGTGGCCTCGCCGCTGATGTTGACCTGGATCAGGACTTGTAGTGGCGCCAGCGTGTCGGGGCGCTGGTCATTGAGTCGCCGGGCGATTTTCAGGCGGTCCAGGCTCTGGACCCAGTCGAAATGTGCTGCGATTTCAGCGGTCTTGTTCGACTGGATGGGGCCGATGAAATGCCAGGTGGCACGTCGTTCCGGATCGGCATCAAAGTGGGTTTGCGCATCCTGCCAGTAGTTCTCGCCGACATGGGCGAGCCCGCACCGCAATGCTGTTGACAGCTTGTCCAGCGGCTGCGCCTTGGCGGCGCCGACCAGCGCCACCTCGTCGTCGGTTCGTCCAGCGTCCCACGCTGCCTTTGCGACTCTTTCACGCACGGCGCGATACGCTGCGGCGACATCGAATGAGTCGTCGGTGGTCCCGCTGCCTGGATGAGTTGCCGGGGTCATGCGATGTCGATACTTTGGGGCGAACTTCTCACTGAATGGCGCAGGGAGCACTGATGGATATTGCGCAGTTGTTGGCGTTTGGGGTCAAGCAGGGAGCATCGGATCTGCATCTGTCTGCCGGCATGGAGCCCATGATTCGTGTGGATGGTGACGTCAAACGCATCAACCTGCCAGCGCTTGAGCACAAGAACGTGCACGAGATGCTGTACGACATCATGAACGACAAGCAGCGCAAGGATTACGACGAGCTGCTGGAATGCGACTTTTCCTTCGAGATTCCGAATCTGGCGCGCTTTCGTGTCAATGCCTTCAACACCCATCGTGGCGCCGCCGGTGTGTTCCGGACGATTCCGTCGAAGATTCTGTCGCTGGAGGATCTTGGTTGTCCGCCCATCTTCAAGGACATCTCCGATCAGCCGCGTGGCGTGGTGCTGGTGACCGGCCCGACGGGTTCCGGCAAGTCGACCACGCTGGCGGCGATGGTCAACCACAAGAACGAAAGCGAGTACGGGCACATCCTGACCATTGAAGACCCGATCGAATTCGTTCACGAATCCAAGAAGTGTCTGATCAACCAGCGCGAGGTGCACCGCGACACGCTGGGCTTCAACGAGGCGTTGCGT
>NZ_CAXFCL010000072.1:0-4803 GCF_964000955.1 uncultured Abyssibacter sp. | reverse complement strand
CGCCGGTCGCGCCAGTCGACGAACCCCAGCAGCCAGTCCGGCGATCCCGTGTTGATCTCGACATGTTCGAACGCCAGCACGTCGGCAATGGCCGTGTTGGGCAGCAGCCAGGTCTCACCGTTGAGCGAGATCAGGGCACCGTAAATCTGTTCGGGCAACGCGTTGTCCGGGTTATCCATGCCCCGCCTCCTGGTCGCGGCCCAGCACGGATTCGATCTCGCTGAGCAACTGGGCTTCCTGGTACGGCTTGATCAGATAGCGGTTGACCCCGATGCGGGCCGCCCGCTCACGGTGTTTGTCGCCGGAACGCGAGGTAATCATGATGATCGGCAGATCGGCGAGTTCGGGCGTGTTGCGCACGTAGGTCGCCACCTCGAAGCCGTCCACGCGCGGCATCTCGATGTCCAGCAGCATGACGTCCGGCCGGTCGCCCTGAAGCTGCGCCATCGCGTCCATGCCGTCCTTGGCCGTCGTGACCAGGTAACCGTTGCGCGTCAGCAGGCGTTCGGCCACGCGACGCATGGTGATCGAGTCGTCGACGACCATCACCGTCAGCTCGTCGCTGCCCTGCGCGGGTTCCGCCGACGCGGTGTCCAGCACCGGTTGCAGGCTGGCGTACTGCGCATCAGCACGCAGCAGCGCCGCGAGATCGAGAATCAGCACGACCTCGCCGTCCGGCATGATCGTGGCGCCGGCCATGCCGGCGATGGCGCCAACCTGCGGGCCAACCTGCTTGGACACGATTTCGCGATTGCCCTGCAACTGATCGCAGACCAGCGCCACGCGCCGCTCGGCGCCGCCCAGACCCTCGGTGTAGGCGGTCAGAATCACCGGCAGATTGCGCGCATCGAAGGATTCCGGTGTCGGCACGCCCAGCAGGCTTCCGACGTAACGGACCGAGTAACGCTCGCCGCCGTACTCGAAGCTCGGCTCCTCGCTGGCGGCGAGGCGGCCGACGTCGTCGGCCGGGATGCGCGCGATCCCCTGCACGCCGCCGATCGGCACCGCGTAGGTTTCGTCACCAACCGACATCAGCAACGCGCGGCTGATGGCCAGCGACAGCGGCAGCCGGATCACGAACCGCACACCCTTGCCGAGTTCGGATCGCACGTCGACCGAACCGCCCAGGTGCTTGACCTCGGCGCCGACCACATCCATGCCCACGCCGCGCCCGGCGACCTGGCTGAGACTGTCAGCCGTCGAGAACCCCGGCTCGAAGATGAACTGCGCGACGGCCTCGTCCGAGGGCTCCGCCGTCGGACTCAGCAGGCCACGCTCCACCGCCTTCTGGCGGATCTTGAGCAGGTCCAGACCCCGACCATCGTCGGCGACCTCCATGACCAGCTGCGTGCCCTCGCGACGCAGCCGCACATCGATGCGCCCGGTTTCCGGCTTGCCGGCGGCGACACGATCATCCGGCGCCTCGATGCCGTGATAGACGGCGTTGCGCAGCAGATGCTCCAGCGGACCGGTCATGCGCTCGAGCACGTTGCGGTCCATCTCGCTCTCGATCCCCTCGAACTCGGCCGTCACGGCCTTGCCGAACTCGGAGGCGGTCTGCCGCACCACACGTTGCAGACGCTGCACCTGACGCGAGAACGGCACCATCAGCGTGCTCATCAACCCCTGCTGCAACGAGGTGTTGATCTGTCCCTGGTGACGCAGCATGCCGTCGACTTCGGTGACCTGCAGCGACAGCGTCTCGTGCAGGTTCCCCAGGTCGGCCACGGACTCGTTCAGGGCGCGCGAAAGCTCCTGCATGCGCGTGTACCGATCCATCTCCAGCGGATCGAACTCGTCCTCGTAACGATCCTCCTCCTGATCGGAGCGGCCCTGCTGCCGAGCCTGGATCTGGGCATCGGTTTCCAGTTCCATCTGCCGCAACTGCGCACGCGTGCGATCGATGGTCTGCTGCAATTCGTTGAGCTGGTTGGCCAGACTGCTGGCCTGCTGTTCCAGCCGCGAGTGGAAGATGCCGACCTCGCCCGCCTGGTTCAGCATGGTGTCGAGCTGTTCCACGGTGACGCGCGCCGTCTCGCGACGCACCACGGCCTGCTCGTCCTGCACGGCGGGCGGTGTCCAGAACAGGCGCTCGTCCCATTCCCGAATCTCGGGCTCGGCCGGCTCGGACGACGCTGCGGATTCAGGCTCGGCAGCCGCTGTCAGCCGCTCATCTTCACTGTCGACGATCCATTCGTCATCGACGGGCGCGATCGACGGCTCGGCCGGCTCATCGAAATCGGCGACCATGGGCTCGCTGACGGTCGGCTCTTCCGGCGGCGGTGCCACCGATTCGGCGACCGGCTCCTCCACGACGGGATCGACCAGCGCGGAATCAGGCGTCGTCGGAAGGCGCAGGCCGCGATCGATTTCATCGATGACGGCCGCCAACCGCTCCGCGCCAACCTCCGCGTCGCGCAGCCACCTCGGGGTGAACTGGCCTCCGGGCAGTTGCAACTCCAGTTCGGATTCCAGCGCATGTGTCTGCTCACCCAGCGCCTGCAGGCCGGCGACACGCGCGCCGCCCTTGAGCGTGTGCAGACAGCGACGCACGGTCGCCACGGCATCGGGCTGGCGGGACGGGTCCGCGGCCAGCCCGGACAGTGCGGCGCCCATCTCGTCCAGCAGTTCACCGGCCTCGGACAGGAAGATGTCGACGACTTCGGCATCACCTTCCTCTGCCTCGGTCACCGGCTGTTCCGGCAGCGACCCAACGCCCTCCGGCGCCGCAATCTCGTCGGTTCCCGACACATCGGATGCGCGGCCCATCCCGACATCGCCCATCGGTTCGACAGGTTCACCGTCGGTGGGCAGATCAACCGCCAGCGTCTGCTCCACGCCCCGATCCGGCGGCGCCGCGTCCACGACAAGATCGGGCTCGTCCGCGGGACTCGCAAGCTCCGTCGCTTCCGGCGCGACGACGTGCAACACGTCCTCCGGAGCGACAGCCGACTGACTGACGTCCGGTATCGCCGCAGGCTCATCAACCGCCACCACCGGGGCGGCGGCCACCTCAATCTCGGACTCGGGCTCCGCCGCGGCCAGATCGCCCTGACGGCCGAGGCGCTCCAGATCCTCGATGTCATCAAGCACCCGGCGGGGATCGACGATTTCGGCGCGCTCCAGCTGGTCGACCAGCGCGTGCAGACCGTCGACCACGTTGTGCAACTGGCTGACCACCGCGACATCACGGGACAGGCGTCCGGCAAGCAGTTCACCGACGGCGTCCTCCAGCCGGTGACTGACGTTGCCAAGCCCCGTCAGGCCGGTCGTCCGGGCACCACCCTTGAGCGTATGCAGCGCGCGAATCATCTCGTCCAGCGGCTGGTCGCTGGCCGGCGTTTCCTCGAACACCGCGAACGCGCGGTCAATCACCTGCAACAATTCCCGGGCTTCCTCGGCGAAGGTCGCCGCAAGCTCCGCGTCGAAATCATCATCCGGCGCCGACACGACGGCCGGCGTCGGCTCGGCCGCGTCTTCCGCCTCGGTCGACACGACATCGGGCGAATCCATCGGCGGATCGACCTCGACCACCGCCTCCACCGATGAGGCGACGGACGAATCTTCCGCCTGCTCGAACAACGGTGATTGCTGCTCCGGCATGCTCACGGCCAGACCGGAACGATGGGCGTCGAGCAACTGATAAATGTGCTCCACCCCATCGTCCATCGCGGCAAACCACGTCGCGTCCGGGGGCTCGGCGCCGGCGGTATCCCGGGCGAGCACGCGCTCGCGCAGCGACGCGGCGCGTTCCTTGACGTCGTCGATGTCCGCCATGCTCGCGCTGCCCTTGAGCGTGTGCAGCGCCTCGGCCACCTTGCGAGCGTGGTGCTCGGCATTCGGCGTGGTCTTCCAGGCCTGAATCTGCTGCTCGATGCCATCCAGCAGTTCGGCCGCCTCGTCGGTGAAGGTCACGATCAGCCGACGCCGCGCGCTGGACTTGCGGACATCCTCCGGCAGTTCGCGGTGGGCCTCGGCGGCGCGGTCGCGCAGACCTTGCAGGCCGGGCCGTTCGAGCACGCCCGCCTCGTCGGCGTCCAGCCAGGCGTTGAGCTCGGTCATCGTCTCGTAGATCAGCGAGCGCTCTGCGTCGCCAAGACCCAGCCCGGCGGTCATCACCGTCTCGCAGAGATCCTCCAGCTCGGAGACCAGCTCGGACACTGATTCCAGCGACAGCGACGCCGAGGCGCCCGCCACCGTGTGCAGTGCACGGACCAGGTCCTGCGTCACCGGGAACCGACCGTGCTCGTTGGCCGGTTGCGACTCCAGCCACAGACGCATGGTCTCCAGGTGCTGCCGCGCGTCCTCGCGGAAAATGCGATGAATCTCGGGGTCGTAGTCGTCCGCGGCCTCGTCGATCTGCAGGCCGCGGGCCACGCGATCGGTACGTGCGACCAGCGCGTTGGCCTGCTCGCCCAGCGGTTCGCCGTCGCGGAAACTCCCGATCACACCCGGCAACGCCTCCACGGCCTGCTCCAGTGTGCTGACCACGGCGGGCGTGACGCTCAACGCGCCCTCCAGACAGCGGTTGAGCATGTGTTCAACCGACCAGCCGAATTCACCGATGTCGTCGGCGCCGACCATGCGGCCGCTGCCCTTGAGGGTATGGAAGGCGCGCCGGATGGTCGTCAGCGTCTCCCTGTCCTCGGTGTTGCGCAGGAAGGTGGGCAGATGTCCCTGAAGCGTCTCCAGCACCTCCGCTGCTTCCTCGAGAAACACCTCGCGAATCTCGGGATCGATGGCATCCGGCGCCGCGGGCTCGGGCGGCTCAACAGCCTCGGCGGGGGCATCGACCACTTCCGG
>NZ_CAXFCL010000071.1:0-13621 GCF_964000955.1 uncultured Abyssibacter sp. | reverse complement strand
TCCATGCGGATTGCGCTTGAAAACAGGCCATGCGGCGTTGCTCGTCGTTCATTTGGAACGACCAAACTTCGCTTCTCGCGCCTTGCCTGGCCTGTTTTCAGGCAGCAACTTGGCGGCGCGATTCATTCTGAGCTTCCCTAGGAGTCATCGCATGACCGAAGGCCGCGTCTTTGACGCCACGTTGTCCGATCAGACCGACACGGATCCGACGGAAACCCAAGAATGGCTGGACGCCTTCGAGGCCGTCATCGAAACGGAAGGGCCGGAGCGCGCGCACTACCTGCTGGAGTCACTGCTGGAGCGCTCTCGGCGCGGCGGCACGTTTATCCCGCACTCCCCGTACACCGCCTACATCAACACGATTCCGCCGCACGGCGAAGTCAGAAGTGACGGCGACCATGCGCTGGAGTGGAAGATTCGCTCCCTGATCCGCTGGAACGCGACGGCCATGGTCGTGCACGCCAACCGCGAACACGACGGCATCGGCGGCCACATCGCCAGCTTCGGCTCGGCGGCGACGCTTTACGACGTCGGCTTCAACCACTTCTTCAAGGGACCGGACCACCCCGATGGTCCCGATCTGCTCTACATCCAGGGGCACAGCGCGCCGGGCATCTATGCACGGGCGTTCCTGGAAGGCCGCCTGACCGAGGACCAGCTCCGCCGCTTCCGCACGGAGACTCAGCCCGGCGGACTGTCCAGCTACCCTCACGCCTGGCTGATGCCCGAGTTCTGGTCGCTGGCGACGGTCTCCATGGGTCTGGGCCCGATCATGGCGATCTACCAGGCGCGGTTGATGAAGTACATGGAGAACCGCGGCCTGACGAAGACCAAAGGCCGCAAGGTCTGGTGCTTCTGCGGTGACGGCGAGATGGACGAGCCCGAATCCCTCGGCGCCATCGACATCGCCTCGCGCGAAGGTCTCGACAACCTGATCTTCGTGGTCAACTGCAACCTGCAGCGACTGGACGGCCCGGTCCGCGGCGACAGCAAGATCATCCAGGAGCTGGAGGGCACCTTCCGCGGCGCAGGCTGGAACGTGATCAAGGTGATCTGGGGTGCCGCCTGGGACCCGCTGATCGCGCAGGACCGCAGCGGAAAATTGCTGCAGCGCTTCAACGAAGCGGTCGACGGCGAGTACCAGAACTTCAAGTCCAAGGGTGGCGCGTACACGCGCGAGCATTTCTTCGGCAAATATCCGGAGCTCAAGGAAATGGTCGCGCGCATGTCCGACGACGACATCGCCCGGCTCAACCGCGGCGGCCACGACCCGCACAAGGTGTACGCCGCCTACCACCACGCGGTGAACACCGCCGAAGGCCGGCCGACCGTCATCCTCGCGAAGACGGTCAAGGGCTATGGCATGGGCGAGGCCGGCGAGGGCCAGAACATCACCCATCAACAGAAGAAGATGGGCGAGGACGCGCTGCGCAAGTTCCGCGACCGCTTCTAGATTCCGATCAGCGACGATCAGATCAAGGACGTGCCGTTCTACCGCCCGGCCGACGACTCCGAGGAGATCCGCTACCTCAAGCAGCGACGGGAAGACCTGGGCGGTTCGCTGCCGGCGCGGCGCGTGGTCAGGGAATCGCTGGATCTGCCGGCGCTGGACGCGTTCAGCTCGGTGACCAAGGGGTCGGGTGATCGGGAAATCTCCACGACCATGGCCTTCGTCCGTGTCCTGCAGACACTTTGTCGCGACAAGCAGGTCGGCAAGCGCATTGTCCCCATCGTCCCGGACGAGGCCCGGACCTTCGGGATGGAGGGCATGTTCCGCCAGCTCGGCATCTACTCGCCGGTCGGTCAGCTCTACGAGCCGCAGGATGCCGACCAGCTGGCGTTCTACAAGGAATCCAAGGACGGTCAGATCCTGGAGGAGGGCATCACCGAGGCCGGTTCGATGTCGTCCTGGGTGGCGGCGGCGACCAGCTACGCCAACCACCAGACCACGCTGATCCCGTTCTACATCTTCTATTCGATGTTCGGATTCCAGCGGATCATGGACCTGGCCTGGGCCGCCGGCGACATGCGCGCCCGCGGCTTCCTCATCGGTGGTACCGCCGGGCGCACGACGCTCAACGGCGAAGGCTTGCAGCACCAGGACGGGCACAGCCATCTGCTAGCCGACTGCATTCCCAACTGCCGCGCCTATGACCCGACCTTCGGTTACGAGATCGCGGTGATCGTGCAGGACGGCCTGCGCCGGATGTACGACGAAGGCGAGGACATCTTCTATTACCTCACCTGCGAGAACGAGAACTACGCGCATCCGGAACTGCCCGAGGGTGCCGAGGACGGCATCAAGCGCGGCATGTACCGGCTGCGCCAGGGCGACAAGCGGAAGAAGAAGCGCGTGCAACTGCTGTCCTGCGGATCGATCCTGCGCGAGGCCATGGCCGCCGCGGACCTGCTGGAGTCCGAGTACAAGGTCGCCGCCGACGTCTGGAGCGTCACCAGCTTCACCGAACTGCGCCGCGACGGACTGGACTGCGACCGCTGGAATCTGCTGCACCCGGACGAGGAACCGCGCGATCCGTTCGTGACCACGCAGCTCGCCGAGGTCGATGCCCCGGTGATCACCGCCACCGACTACATCAAGACCTACGGAGACCTGATCCGCCCGTGGGTGCCACACACCTACAACGTGCTGGGCACCGACGGCTTCGGCCGCTCCGACACCCGCGAGGCCCTGCGCGACTTCTTCGAGGTCGACCGGCGCTGGATCACGCTCGCGGCGCTGCAGTCCCTGGTCAAGGACGGCATGCTGGAGCGCAAGGTGCTAGCCAAGGCGATCAAGGATCTGGATATCAACCCCGACAAGCCCAACCCGGTGACGGTATGAGCACGATCACGGTCAAGGTCCCCGACATCGGCGATTTCGACGCGGTCGAGATCATCGAGGTGCTGGTCGCCGAGGGCGATACCGTCGCCGTGGAAGACGGCCTGGTCTCGCTGGAATCGGACAAGGCGACCATGGACGTGCCGTCCACGGCCGCCGGCAAGATCACGAAGTTGCTGGTCAAGGTCGGCGACAAGGTCGCTCAGGGCGATGCCGTCGCCGAGATCGAGGCCGAGGATGCCGGTGACGACGCGCCGGACGAGCCGGCTGAGGACAGCGCCAGCGCCGAGGCCGACGACGCCACGAAGACAACCGACGAGCAAGCGGCGGCCGACGAACCCGAAGCCACCGCCGAGGAAGCTGCCGACGACGACGCGGACGGCGAGCCCGAGGAAATTCAGGTCACCGTGCCGGACATCGGCGACTTCGACGCGGTCGAGATCATCGAGGTGCTGGTCGCCGAGGGCGACAGCGTCGAGGTCGAGCAAGGCCTGGTGACGCTGGAGTCGGACAAGGCCACGATGGACGTGCCGTCCACCGTCGCCGGCACCGTCGTCAGCCTGGCCGTGAAGACCGGCGATTCGGTGGCTCAGGGTGATCTGGTCGCCACCGTGCGCACCACCGGCAAGACGGCGCCCAAACCGGAGAAGCCCGCCGGCGACGACAAACCCGCCGCGAAGCCGGCCGAGTCCAAACCGCCGGAGAAGACCGAATCCTCGGCCAAGCCGGCACCGAAACCCGAACCGGCAAAACCGGCCGACGACACCACGCGCAGCAAGGTGCCGGCCCACGCGTCACCGGCCGTCCGCAAGTTCGCCCGCGAGCTTGGCGTAAGCCTGGCCGGCGTGCACGGCTCCGGCCCGAAAGGCCGCATCCTCAAGGAAGACGTGCAGCAACACGTCAAGCAGGTGATGCAGCAGGGTCCATCCGGTGGTGGCGCCAGCACGGTCGCCGCCGGCTCCGGTCTGCCGGCGCAGCCCGCGGTCGACTTCAGCAAGTTCGGCGAGATCGAGACGATCGAGCTGGCACGCATCCGCAAGCTGTCTTCCAAACACCTGCACAAGTCCTGGCTGCTGATTCCGCACGTCACCCAGTTCAACGACGCCGATGTCACCGATCTGGAAGCCTTCCGCCAGGCCGAGAAGGACAAGCACGCGGCCAAGCTGACCATGCTGCCGTTCCTGATCAAGGCGGTTTGTCACGCAATCGACAAGCACCCGGAATTCGCAAGCTCGCTGACCCCGGACGGCGAGTCGCTGGTCATGAAGAAGTACCGGCACATCGGCTTCGCGGCCGACACGCCGAACGGCCTGGTCGTGCCGGTGGTCAAGGACGTGGACCGCAAGGGCATCGTCCAGATCGCGGCGGAGACCGCGGAGCTGGCGAAGAAGGCGCGCGACGGCAAGCTCGGCCCCGGCGACATGCAGGGCGCGGTGTTTTCCATCTCCAGCCTGGGCGGCATCGGCGGCACGGCGTTCACGCCCATCGTCAACTCACCGGAGGTCGCGATTCTCGGCGTGTCCCGCAACGAGGTGAAGCCGGTCTGGAATGGCAGCGAATTCGTCCCGCGCACGATTCTTCCGCTGTCCCTGTCCTACGATCATCGCGTGATCGATGGGGCGGCGGCGGCCCGGTTCGTGGTCTATTTGTCCGATCTGCTGTCGGACTACAGGCGGGTGGTCTTATAGTTCAGGTCGCGGAGGGGAGTTAGCAACGGCGGCCACGCCAAAACCACAAGGACGACTCTCCGTGAGTGAACAACGCGAAACGACCCGTCTGCCCTGGGTCTATCGGATCCCGCTGATCCTGGTGCTGTGGGCGGCGCTGGGGCTGCTGGTGGCCGGGCTGACCGAACCGATGATCCGCTTCGAGCAGTTCTGGATCTTCTCCGACACCATCTCGCTGTGGAGCGGGACGATGACGCTGCTGGAAAGCGGCGAGACCTTCCTGGGCAGCATCATCATGCTGTTTTCCATCCTGTTCCCGGTGGTGAAGAACCTGTGGCTGCTGGTGCTTGCCCACCTCGGTCAGCCACGCGGCCTCGGCATGAAGGTGCTGGGGGCGCTGGGCAAGTGGTCGATGCTGGACGTTTTCGTCATCGCCATCCTGATCGTCAGCGCACGCATGAACGGCATGACGGATGCTCAGCTTCTCGATGGTCTCTACTACTTCGTCGCATCCATCCTGCTGGTGAATCTGGTGTCGACGATCTTCACCTGGGCTCCAAAACTCCAGCGTTCGGACGGCTGATAACAGACCCGCCGCGAGACCCGGGGGAGGCCTGACGCCCGCCCGCGCAAGGCTGGACAAGGGTGGAGAATCTCCCCGAGGCGCCGATACTCGGTGTCCAGAAGAAGCGGGGAGCAGACTGAACATGAATCAGCGTAGCTTCGATGTGTTGCGGCACATCGGCGGCCACATAGCGCGTATGCCCCGGGTGGGGGCGGAGCCGGCCCACAGGATTCATCCCGGTCATGGCTGACGATTTGCGGAGCGTTCGCAAGTCCGGCGCCTCGGCGCGGGATGCGCTGCACTCATCCGCGGCCGCTGCCAACGAAGGGGTCGCGCCGCGATCGCTGCTCTGGGTGGAGACGCTTCCGGATGCCTTCCTGGTCTGGCGAGCCGATACGCGGGCCATCGTTCAGGTGAACGCACGCCTGGTCGCCCTGATGTCCCGACCCCGTGAGGACTTGCTGGGCCTTTCCGTGTCCCGCCTGTTTGCCGATGCCCGATCCGATGCCGTACTCGGCACGTCGCCCGCCCTCGGCGGCCAGTGGCACGCCCGGCTGCACATGGGCAACGGGATGCACCTCGACGTGGAGATTTCCGCGAGCAAGCTCGACGCCGACGCCCATGTCTGCTGGAGCGTCCGGGAAGTCGGCCACTGGCTCTCCCGCGAGCACCTGCTCCGCGATGAGCTGGAACGGCAGCGCGCCCACCTTTTGAACTCCGGCGACGGATTCGTGACCCTGGATCGGGCGATGAAGGCGGTGGATGTCTCGCCATCCTTTGCCCGCATGCTCGGATACACCGTGAACGAGATGATGGGCATGTTCGTCTGGGACTGGGATGTCGTCTACAGCCAGGAGGAGTGTCTGGCCATAGCGCGCTCGGATCGGTTCGGGCGAACTCCGTTGTTCGAGACTCGCTGTCGATGCAAGGACGGCTCGCTGATCGACGTCGAAATCCGTATCAACGCGCTGGAGTGGGGCGGGGAAGACCTGGCGTTCTGCGTGGTCAGGGATGTCACCGAACGAAACGACGCGCAACGCAAACTCCACGAGCAGGAGCGGTACCTGCAAGCTGCGCTGGACAACTTTCCGTTCCTGGTCTGGCTCAAGGACACCGAAGGTCGCTATCTGGCCGTCAACCGGGCGTTCGTGTCCGCGGCGGGTGCCTGTTCTCCACAAGAGCTCATCGGGAAGAACGACCAGGACTACTGGCCGACACTGGCGGAACGCTACCGCAGGGACGACCTGACGACACTCCGAACCCTCAAGCCGATGTCGATGGTCGAACCCTTCGAGGACGGCGGTGAAGACCGTTGGGTGGAAACGCACAAGCTGCCGCTGAAGCTCGATGGCGAGATCGCGGGAGTGATGGGCTACGCCCGCGACATCACGGATGAGCGGCAGGCCGCGCAGGTGATTCGCGCGCACAAGCACGAACGCGAAGCGCTGTTCGATCAGTTCCCTGATCCCACGGTGGTGTTTGATCGTGACAACCGCGTCACCGCATGGAACCGGGCGATGACCGCGCTGACGGGCGTTTCCGCGCAGGAAATGCTGGGACAAAACCCGCAGGCCTGCGCGTCAGTGATTCACGGCGGTGCGCGTCCGATGGCCGTGAGCGTACTCGAGAACCAAGACCTGCCACACGACTACGACTTGCTGGAACGGAGTTCCGAACAGGTGATGATGGCCTGCTCCGATCAACGAGCGTCGACCCGGCACTTCAGCGTCGTCGCCGGGCGCTTGCGCGGCGAAAACGGCGACCCGATCGGCATGGTCGAACAGCTGCGCGACGTCAGCGAACTCTACGAGACCAGGAACCGGATATTGCAGCTCTCGCTCGCGGTTCAACAAACCTCGCAAAGCGTCATCATCACGGATCTCAACGGGGTCGTTGACTATGTCAACGACGCGTTCGTCGCCAGATCGGGCTATCCGAGAAACCGGATCGTCGGAGAGAACATCTCGATCATCAACTCTCCGGACACGCCGGAAATCATCTTCAGCGAACTGAACACACGCCTGGATCAGGGACTCAGCTGGAAGGGCGAGTTCACCAGCCGTACCGCCGACGGCGATTCCATCATCGAGTACGCCCACATCTCTCCCGTCAAACAGGCGGACGGCCGCATCACCCACTATCTGAGGATCCAGGAGGATGTCACGCAACGTCGCCGCGACGAAAAGGCACTGGAGCGCCGCGAAAGAGAGTTTCGAACGCTGGTCGAAAGTTCACCGGATTTCATCGCCCGGTATGACCGCCAGCTGAAGCTCCGCTACGCGAACCCCGCGTTGCTGAACAGTGTCGGCGCAACCCTGAGCGAGCTGGCACAAGACGAAGTACGAGCGCAGATGAATCTTGATGCCGACGCGTTCACGTCGGAACTGCGTGCGGTCTTCCAGTCCGGACGAGAATCGGAGATCGAAGTTCGTTATCGAACGCGAGACCAGGCCATCCGCTGGTGCAGCGTTCGCATCGCGCCGGAGGTCGACAGCGACAACGTGCTCACCGGAGTGATCGCCATCGGACGTGACGTCACCTCGGATGTGAATCGGCGCGAAGAAGTGCATCGCCTGGCCTACTACGACAACGTCACCGGGACACCGAACCGCACCCTGATCCGTGAGCATGTGGCCGCCCTGCTGGAGTCATCCGACCCGCCGGCGTTCGCACTGCTCATGATCGATCTCGATCATTTCAAGGACGTCAATGACAGCCTTGGACATGTTGCGGGTGACCGGCTGCTGCGGGACGCTGCCGGCCGACTCATGAAGCTGGCGACCAACGAATGCATGATCGGCCGGTTGGGCGGCGACGAGTTCGCGGTTCTGGTGCAAAACGCCGTTGACACCAACACCACCGAGGCGCTGGCCGAGCGGATGCTGGCGGAGCTCGCCCGACCGTTCGAGATCGACGGTCGGCAAGTGTTCATCTCCGCCAGCATCGGCATCGCCAGCAGCCCGACCGACAGCCAGCAACTGGACGAGCTGTTCGCATTCGCTGACCAGGCAATGTATGTCGCGAAGGCCATCGGAAGAAATCGTTGCCAGTTCTTCCGTCAGGAGATGAGCGACTCCGCGAACGAGCGAATGGAACTAAGCTCCGAACTGCATCAGGCCATCCAACGCGACGAGCTGGAGCTGTGGTTTCAGCCGAAAATTCGCTTGTCCGACCGTCACCTGATCGGCGCGGAGGCCTTGCTGCGCTGGCGACACCCGGTGCGCGGCCTCATCGGACCCGACAGATTCATCCCTCTCGCGGAAGAAACCGGTTCGGCCGTTGCCATCGGGGAATGGGTGCTGCGAAAGGCCTGCCAGCAAGCCGTGCGATCGAATGCCCGGCTTCCCGCCAACCCGGTTCGGATCGCCGTCAATTGCTCCATACGCCAGTTTCAGATGGGCAGACTGGAAGACCGAGTGGCCGCGATCCTGGATGAAACCGGCTGCAAGGGAGAGTGGCTGGAAATCGAGATCACGGAAGGCCTTCTGCTGGAAAACAGCAAAAGCGTTCGGCGAACCCTGAAGACGCTGAACCAGCTTGGCCTGACCATCGCGATCGATGACTTCGGGACCGGTCACGCCTCCCTCGGCTACCTCAACCAGTTCAATGTGGATGTGCTCAAGATCGACCGTTCGTTTGTCACGGGCGTGACCGAGAGCGAGCAGATGCGCGAAGTGATCAAGGCGATTCTGTCCGTCGCCCAGGCACTGAAATTGAACGTCGTCGCGGAAGGCGTGGAAACCGAAGACCAGGCCAGCTTGCTCGAATCACTGGGATGCGACGCCTTTCAGGGCTGGCTGTGCGGTCGCGCGGTACAGGCGGCGGAGTTTGAGTCCAGAATCATCCGTTCCAGTTCAGCCGGCCTGCGCTATCTGCCGGACGAGCCGCAGTGATGCGGGCCTTACGCCAGCACATCAGTCTGTATCGCTGGCAACGAGGCTGATCCAATCAGCCGGCACGCCGCAGAATCGATGGCGTGGCCGGCTTCAGGAAGCAGCCCGGTCGCTGGCAGCCCCGGCATGACGGAGGCTCAGGCGCTCGACGGGCTCCGCGACGTCGTCGCCTGCATCCCGCGGATGAATCCGTGTCGACGAGCGTCACCCTGGACCCCGCAGTTCCGCCGCAGCGACAACTGAGCGCACGCCCCCGATTCGGAGGCCGAAAACGGCCGGCACCGCACGCCGGCAATGACTAGCCTGCCCGCTCGAATTCTCGGAGCAATGGCATGCATGAGCTGGACGGCAAGATCGCGATCATCACCGGTGCGAGCAGCGGCATTGGTCTCGCTGCGGCACGACTGTTCGCCAACCGCGGCGCCCGCCTGGTACTCGCGGCAAGGCGGGCCGATGTCCTGGAGGGCGTGGCCGCGGCCATCCGATCCGGCGGAGGCGAGGCGATCGCGGTCCCCGGTGATGTCACCAGCGAGGCCTTCGCCCAGCGACTGGTCGACACGGCCGTTTCCGCGTTTGGCCGACTGGATATCGCCTTCAACAATGCCGGAACGCTGGGGGAGCCGGGCCCGATCGCGGACCAGACACGAGCCGCCTGGGAGGCCACGCTGGCCACCAACCTCACCAGTGCCTTCCTGGCCGCCAAGTACCAGGCGCCCGCCTGCGCGGAGGCCGGCGGCGGGTCCATCATCTTCACCTCGACCTTCGTCGGCCATGCGACCGGATTGCCCGGCATGAGCGCCTATGCGGCGAGCAAGGCCGGCCTGATCGGCCTGACTCGCGTGCTGGCGACGGAATACGGAGCCCGGAAGGTTCGCGTCAACGCGCTGCTGCCCGGCGGCACGGATACGCCGATGGGACAAGCCGCCGCGCCCGACGCAGCGGCGCGCGCGCATGTGGAGAATCTTCACGCACTGGGCCGCCTGGCCAGCCCCGCGGAAATCGCCGCCGCGGCGCTGTTTCTGGCGTCCGATGCCTCATCGTTCGTCACCGGCAGCGCGTTGCTGGCGGACGGTGGCGTCTCGATCCACCGCGCGTAGATGGCGGATACGAAAAGGCCGGGGTCATGCCCCGGCCTTTCGCGGTCGATTTCAGATCACCAGATCTGCACCCGGTCTTCCGGGTCCTTCCACATGCCGTCACCAGGACGGGTGTTGAAGGCCTGGTGGAACGCGGGGACGTTCTCCAGCGTGCCGTTGGCGCGGTACTCGCTCGGTGAATGCGGGTCGGACTTGACCCGCTCGATCAGCGCCTCGTCCCGGAACTTGCGCGCCCAGACCTGGCCCCAGCCGATGAACAGACGCTGGTCGCCGGTGAGCCGGTCGATGACCGGAGCCGGCCGGCCGTCGAGCGCCAGATGATAGGCCTCGTAGGCGATGCTCAAGCCGCCGAGATCACCGATGTTCTCGCCCAGCGTGAGCTGCCCGTTGACGTGATAGCCGGGCAGCGGCTCGTAGGCGTCGTACTGGTCGATCAGCTTCGCGGTCAGGGTGTTGAACGCCTCGCGGTCGGCATCGGTCCACCAGTTGTTGAGATTGCCCTCGCCATCGAACTTGGATCCCTGGTCATCGAATCCATGACCAATTTCGTGGCCGATCACCGCGCCGATGCCGCCGTAGTTCACCGCGTCCTCGGCTTCCAGATCAAAGAACGGCGGTTGCAGGATGGCCGCCGGGAACACGATCTCGTTGGCGACCGGGTTGTAGTAGGCATTCACCGTCTGCGGCGTCATGTGCCATTCGTCCTCGTCCACCGGACCACCGAGCTTGGCGATGTCGCGCCTGGCCTCGACCAGGTTGGAACGAACGATGTTGCCGAACAGGTCGTCGGCCTTCACCTCCAGCGCGGAGTAGTCCTTCCACTTGTTCGGATAACCGATCTTCGGCCGGAAGGTCGCGAGCTTTTTCAGAGCCTCGTCCTTGGTCTCGTCGGTCATCCAGTCCAGCTCCTTGATGGACTGCTCGTAGGCCAGCAACAGGTTGTCGACCAGGCGTTCCATCCGCTGCTTGGCGACCGGCGGAAAATGCTGCTTGACGTACTGACGACCCAGTACCTCGCCAAGCGAATGCTCGACACTGGCCACGCCCCGCTTCCAGCGCGGCCGATTCTCCGGCGTGCCCCGCAGGGTGGTGCCGTAGAAGGCAAAGTCCTGATTGACGAAATCCTCCGACAGGAAACCCGCGAAGGAATCGATCACCTTCCACTTGAGGTAGGCCTTCCAGGTCGCCATGTCGGTGTCGGTGATCAGTCCGTCGGTTGCCTCGAAGAAGCTGGGCTGGCGGATGATGACCGCATCAATGTCCACGCCGGCTTCAGCGAGGAAGCTGCCCCAGTCGAAACCGGGGGTCAGCTCACCCAGCTCGGCCACGGCCACCTTGTTGTAGGTCTTGGTGATATCGCGGCTGTCGACCTTGGTCCACTGCGCCTTCGCCAGCTCGGTTTCCAGCGCGAAGATCGCCTGGGCCTTGGCGGGTGCATCATCGATATCGGCCAGATTCAGCATGGCCTCGATATGCCGGACATACGCCTCACGAATTCCGGCAAAGGCCTCCGTGTCTTCCAGGTAGTAGTCACGATCCGGCAATCCGGTGCCCGACTGGGTGAAGTAGATCGTGTATTGATCGGAGTTCTTGGCGTCCTGATAGATATAGGCGCCATAGAGGCCGCCGACGCCAATCAGCTGGTGATGCGCCCAAAGCGCCGGGAAGTCCTCGGTGGAGGTCAGCGCATCAATCCGCGCGAACTCCTCGGCGAGCGGCTCGGCGCCCAACGCGTTGACGGTCTCGACATCCATGAAGCTGGCGTAGAAATCTCCAATCTTCTGCTCGTCCGAGCCCTCGGCGGCATCGGTCGCGGCGGCGGTCTCGATGATCTCGCGCAACTGCTTTTCCGCACGGTCGGCCAGGATGCTGAATGCACCGTAGTTGGAGCGGTCGGCGGGAATGTCGGTCTGATCCATCCAGGTGCCGTTCACCCAGCGGTAGAAGTCGTCCTGCGGCTTGACCGAGGTGTCGAAATTCTCATGAATGACCCCGGAGGCCAGCGGCGCATCGGACACCGCGGTGGACCCGGAATCCTGGGACGACAGATGCGAGCAGGCGACCACGCCAAGCGCGGCGCCGCCCAATAAAAGGTGTTTGATCACTGGAAATACCTGACAAAAAACCCGGGCAGGCTAGCAGAAACGCCAGTCCGCTCGGAAAAACCATTAACCGCGGCTTTCGATCAGCGCGGTCTGCCCTTGTAAGGGCAGGATGCCGCAACCTGGCAAAACGGTCGCAGGCGTATCCGGAATGTTCAGACAAGCCTCCGGGTGACATCGCCCGGAGGGCGGGGCGTCAGAGGCGTACCGCGCCCGATGTGATGTCCTCGACCATCTGGGTGGTCAATCGCTGATAGCCGACATCGCGATCCAGCAGCACGTAGATCGGATCGGTAACCGCGACGGGATCGAACCCCTCGGCCTTCAGTTCGACCTTGCGGTACTTGAAGGTGCCGGTGGTGTCGTGCTCGGTGCGCAACCGGATGAACACCGGCACCGCATAGGCGGGCAGCGCCTCGCACAAGCCGCTGGCGAGCACCCGACCGTCGAAGTCCTGCCCGTCGCGCAGGGTCACCGCGGCCATGCCCGCGCGACCGTCATGATCGGGCACCTGCACGCCGTAGACGACGCCGTGCTCGATCCCGGGCAGCTTGGCCAGCACTCCTTCGATCTCCCCCGTCGCCACGTTCTCGCCCTTCCAGCGGAACGTGTCACCGGTCCGGTCAACGAACTGGATATGCCGCAGGCCCTGATCCCGCACGAGATCACCGGTGTTCAGCCAGCAGTCACCCTCACGGAACACGTTGCGCAGCAACTTGCGTTCGCTGGCCTTGGGATCGGTGTAGCCGTCGAACGGCCGCCGGTTGGTGACCTTGCTGATCAGCAGCCCCACATTGCCCCGGCCAACACGCCGCATTCGCTGCCTGGCGCCCTGCCGCACCGGCTCGTCGGCATCAATGTCGTATTCGACAATCGCGAACGCCATGGGCGTGAAGCCCGCGGTCCGGTCCACGCCGAAAGCGTTGATGAACGCGATGTTCGATTCGCTGGCGCCGTAAAACTCGTAGATGCGCTCGATCCCGAAGCGCTGCTGAAACGCGCCCCAGATCTCGGGGCGCAGCCCGTTGCCGGTGATCAGACGCACCGCGTGATCCCGGTCGCACCCGGTCGGCGGCTGATTCAGCAGGTAGCGCAACAGCTCACCGATGTAGCAGAACGCGGTGGCCCCGTTGTCCCGAATGCGATCCCAGAACCGGCTGGCGCTGAATTTACGGTCCAGCGCCAGACAGGCACCGGCCGACAGCACGCTGCTCCAGGACACCGTGAGCGCGTTGTTGTGGTAGAGCGGCAGGCAGACATAGAACACGTCGTCGGCCCGCAGCCGCAGCGTCGCATTGCCGACGCCACCCATCGCCGAGAGCCAGCGGTAGTGCGTCATCACCGAGGCCTTGGGCAGGCCGGTGGTGCCCGACGTGAAGATGTAGAAGCATGGCTGGTCGGCGCGCACGTCCGGCGTCGTCGACGGATTGCTGCCGGCCTGCTGCTCGGCGAGGTCAT
>NZ_CAXFCL010000070.1:0-5565 GCF_964000955.1 uncultured Abyssibacter sp. | reverse complement strand
TGGTCCTCGATCGCCGACCGCGGCTCGATCCGGTGGTTCTCCATGATCGCCGGGTCCGGCGCGTAGAACATCTTGTTGTCCTGGACGAACCGGTTGAGCAGTTCCTGCTGCTCGGGCGTCAGTTTCACTTGTTCGTTCATTGTGTGTCTCCTCGAATTCCGTGGATCAGTCCGCGCAGGTGAACCAGACCGCGTTCTGCTCGGCGGCTGTGTAATGCCAGCCCGGCTCGACCAGGTAGGTCGTCGCGCGTGTCACGACGATGGCGGGACCTTCGATCTGGGTGCCGGCCACTAGTGCCTGCTCGTCGTAGATCGGCGTGTTGATCGCGCCGTCGTGGCCGACGAAGTGGCACTCGCGATGATCGACCGGCGGCGGCGCGGGTGCCCGATGACCGTTGGGCTTGATGCCGTGGAAGGCGATGCCCGGCAAATCGACGTAGGAACACACGCGAATGGTGTTGATACGCACCCCGGCCTCCGGGGTCTGGCTGCCCGAACCGAAGCGCTCGCCATAACGGGTGAAGAACTGCTCGATCAGCTTGAGCACATCCTCGGGACCCTTGATCCGGTTCAGGTCGGTGACCACCGCGGTTTCCACGCGCTGGTTGCCGTAGCGCATGTCCAGCTCCAACCGGTAGCTGACCTGCTCCGGGGTGAAGCCCTGGCGCAGCAGATCCTCGCGACCCCGCTCTTCCAGCTCTTCGACGATGCCGTTGAAGTAGTCGTAGTTGTCGAAGAACTTGGACTGGTTGGCATCGAACAGCACGGTCCAGGTGCTCATCTCGTGGATGTGCAGCTGGCTCATGTTGCCGGCGCCACAGGCCGAGAACACCGAGGCGAACGGTGGCGCCAGCACCTTCTTGACGCCCAGCGCGCGGGCGATGCCACAGGCATGCAGCGGACCGTTGCCGCCATAGGCCAGGATGGTGAAATTCTCAGGCTCGTAGCCGCGCGTGCGCAGCTCGGTGGCGATGCCGTTGGCCATGTTGCCGTCCACCGTGGACTTCATCAGCTTGGCCGTCTCGACCACCGACAGATCCAGGTCCTCGGCCAGTTCCTCGTCGATGGCCTGCTTGGAACGTCGCGGATTGAGCTTGATGTAGCCCCCGGCGTAGTTGGCCGGATCGAGATAGCCCAGGATCAGGTCGGCGTCGGTCACCGTGGGCCGCATGCCGCCACGGTCGTAACAGGCCGGCCCCGGGTCGGAACCCGCGGACTCCGGACCCACCTGCACGGTCTTGAACATGCGGTCGTAGGAGCAGATCGAGCCGCCACCGGCACCCAGCGTCACCAGATGCACCATCGGCACGCTGACCATCCAGCGCTCGATGATGGGATTGAAGTCGTAGTGCTTGACCCCTCCCTTGGTGACGATGCCGATGTCGAAGCTCGTGCCGCCCATGTCGGTGGCGACGATGTTGCCCAGGTCGGTCTGGTTGGCCAGATGCTCGCCGGCGGCAATGCCGGACACCGGCCCGGAATGCACGGTCTGCAACGCATCGGTGGAGTTGAGCTGCGCCATGCCGCCGGAGTTGTGATTGCAGAGCATCGGCTTGCTGTAGCCGGCGTTGCGCAGGTTCAGCTCCAGCGTGCCCAGGCCGTGGTACATCACTTCGTGCAGAAAGCCGTCGATGATGGTCGACATGGAGCGCACGTACTCCCCCTTGCGCCCGGCCACCTGATGCGACAGCAGCATCGGAATCGCGCCCAGCATGTGACCCGGATATTCCTCCAGGAACAGCTCGCGGATGCGCAGCTCGTGCGCCGGATTCACCACCGAGTTGGCGAGGTTGACGATGATCGCCTGCGCGCCCTTGTCGACCAGGTTGCGCAGCTGCTCCAGCACGTCGTCCTCATCCAGCTCCAGGACGACCTCGCCCAGGTAGTCCACACGCTCTCGGACCTCCATGATCATCGGAATCGGGATGATCGGATCGGGACGCTGGGCGTTGGGCACGTCCATCTGCTGCTTGTGCGGCAGCCCCGTGGCATAACCCTTGGCGCGCGTCAGCGGCACCGAGGACCTGAATCCGGCGGTGGTCAGCAGCCCCAGCCGCGGCCCCTTGCGCTCGATCAGCGCATTGGTGCCCAGCGTGGTGGCATAGCGCACCGAATCGACCTGGGTCAGCAAATCGCTGTCGGTCAGCCCCAGGGACTTGCAGGCATTGTCCAGCGCCTCGTTGAAGCCCAGGGACAGGTTCTGGTGCGTGGTCAGGGCCTTGGATTCGACGTATTGGTCGCCCCAGGCGACGAAACAGTCGGTGAACGTGCCACCGATATCGACGGAAACGCGTTTCATTGCTGGCCTCCGTTATGGTGCGAGTGCACGTGGCGTTCGGGCTCCGTGCCCGCCGGCACCTCGGTGACCTCCTCGCGATCCGCCCACTGCGCCTTGAGCTTGTCCAGGTCCAGCTCGATGTCGTGGACCGGCGGATGGCCCGGTGGCAGGTATTCGGTCTCGATCATCGTCCCGCAATGGGGGCAGTAGTACTCGAGAATCCGGCACCACTTGGGGTCCGGCGAATAGGTCAGCTTGTACTTCGTGGGGTCCAGCAGCGGCTTGTGGATCTCACGCGGATCGCGGTCGTAGACCAGCAGCGCGCGCTTGTAGTTGTCGCGCGCGCTGATCAGCTCGTGCTGGCAGTAGCGGCACTCCCACTGCTCCGTATCCAGATCGATACGCAGATTTTCCGTAATCATGACTTTCATGGCTGTCTCCTCGTGGCGCCGGCGGTCAAGCGCCGTCACGCGTCAGCAGCACGTCCCGGTTTTCGCTGAACGCGATCGTCCAGCCCGGTTCGATACGTGCGGTGAAAAACTTTTCCTCAAGCACGGCGGGACCGGCGGCGGATGCCCCACCGCTCTGCGCCTCCACCCGGTACACGGGCACGTCGGCGAACTGACCCTCCGTCATCAGGTGGCGTGTGCCGTCGTTGACCGCCGGTGCGTTGCCTGCGCCGAACGCGCCCTCGATCGTCGGCTGCGGCATCGCCTTGGAGACGTCCAGCCGCACGGTGAAGTTGTCACCCAGTTGCGCGATCGCCAGATCGTCGCTGAGCGGCAGCTCGCGCTCGCCGTCAGGCCCGCTGACGCGAACACAGCGAGCGATCTCGCAGTCCTCCAGCGCAAAGCCCTCGGCGTACATGCCCCGCCGCGCCCGCGCCATCAGCTTGTCGACGCAGGCGTCGATCTGCGCCGGATCGGACAGGCGTTGCTCGTACTGGTGGGCGATGTCGGAAAAGCCCAGTCCGAAGGCCGAGAACACGGCCGCCAGCCCGGGGATGATCACGCGGTTGACGCCGGCCGCCTCGGCGACCTTGCAGATCACCATCGGACCGGCGCCTCCGAAGGCCGCCAGCGTCGTATCCGGCGTGATGGTGGTGAACGCAAGAATGCCGTCGGCGACTTTCTGCGCCCAGGCGGTTTCCATCCGCGTGGCGGCCTCCTCCTCGGAGATGCCCAGCGGATCGGCGACATGCGTCCGGATCGCCTTGCGGGCCCGCTCGACATCGATGGAGAGCTCACCGCCGAAATAGGACGCCGGGTCCAGCAGGCCGGTCAGCAGGAAGGCGTCGGTGATCGTCGCCTCGGTGCCGCCCAGACCGAAACAGGCCGGACCGGGTTCGCTGCCAACGCTCTCCGGACCGATACGGATCGCGCCGTCGACGGCCTTGATGATCGAACTGCCACCCACGCCGACGCTGACCACGTTGGGCAACGGGAACGAAACCTCGACACCTTCCACCTTGCCGTGGTCATCCTCGCGGACCTGCCCGCCGTGAACCTCGCAGATGTCCGTGGTCGTGCCACCGATGTCCACCGACACCAGATGCTTGAAGCCGAAGTGCTCGGCCATCGCCCGCGCACCTTCCATGCCGCCACGCGGACCCGAGCTGTAGGTCTTGATCGCGATGGTCTTGGCCACACGCGCCGAGTGGCCGTCGTTGCGGAAGATCAGCAGCGGATTGCGGGATTTGTTGTTTCGAAGCTTGTGTTCGGCGTTGTAGAGGAAGCGCTCCATCGCCGGATGCAGAAAGGCGTTGAGCAACGCCGTCCAGGTGCGCCGCGGATCATCCTCGTCCTCAACCACCTCGTGGGAGTAGAGAATCGGCACCGCGCCCAGAAGATGCTGCGGAAACTTGCGCAGCAGGATGGACTTGAGCCGCTTTTCCACGCCCGCGCAGTCCGCGCCGCCGTGGGCGACGACAATGCGGTTGGCGCCGGAGGATGCCAGGTGGTTGATCTCGCGGGTCAGCGCGGCGGCCAGCGCGGCGTCATCCTGCGCCACGTCGACCGCGGCGACCCGACCACCAACCAGCGCGTCGAACAGCCCGCCGTATTCGGGCGAGGACTTGAGCGCGCCGTCGCTCATCGATCCGCTGGTCAGCAGGCCCAGCCGAGGCCCCTTGCGCTCGACCAGGGCGTTGGTGCCCTGCGTGGTCGAGTAGCGGATGTGATCGGTGGTGGACAGCAGGCTGACGATGTCCTCCTGTCCGTAGATTTCCTTCGACACCTTGACCAGTCCGTCGAAGAAGCACTTGGACAGATCGAACGGCGTCGTCAGTGTCTTGGTGCGGTAGATCTTCGGACCATCGGCGACGCAGATGTCGGTCAACGTGCCGCCGTTGTCGATATTGACAAGTAATCCCACGGGCTCCTCCAGCTCATGTTGACGGGTGTCGATGCACCCTTCTCGAGACTGGATGTTGCGGAGCCCGTCGGGTGGGTACCCCACCCGAAAGGTGGGCTACCCTGCCGAACGGGTCATTATTCGATCAGGCCGAGGTGTCGGGCGACCGCGACGGCCTGCACCCGGTTGGTGATACCGAGCTTTTCGAACACGTTGCGCAGATGCCACTTGATGGTGTTCGTGGACACGCAGAGCCTGTCGGCGGCGTCACGATTGGACAGCCCGCGCGCGACGCAGGTGAGCACTCGCCGCTCCTTCTCGGTCAACGGCTCCAGCGGCATGACGATCTCGTCAGGACTGCTCGGCAGCACGTCGGCCTGCGGCAGATCCAGCGATTCGCCAGCGGCCCGAAGCAAACGAACGAGGTAGGGTTTCAACCCGTCCTGCTCCGGCAGTTCCGGCTGCGTCTGAAGATTGTTGTAGAGCTCGCGCAGCAGGCGGATCAGCGGCTGTTGCTCGTCGAGCGGACTGCGCAGCATGCCGCCGGCCAGCCCCAGGTCCAGCGCATCCAGCAGCGCACGCTGCGCCTCGTGGGCACGACCACAGGCATTGAGCGACATTGCCGTGAGTACGCGAAGCTTCAGCAACCTGCGCATGCGCCGTGACTGCCGTGCCTCGCGGCTGGCCGCCGTGAGCCGCCCCCGGGCGTGAACGTGATCCCCCAGCGCGATCTTCAATCGCCACTCGGCGATCTGGCAGGCTTCGGTTTCCCCGGCATGAAACATCAGCTTGTCGCTGAAGAATTCCGGCTGTTCGTGCCGCCAGCGTTCGAGCCGCTCGGCTGCGAGATCCAGATCCCCGACCAGCGTCGCGTGGCGGATCGCCTCGGCGCGGGCGTAGCCCACCAGCCGCGGCGTCGAATGGCGAAAGCCCAGA
>NZ_CAXFCL010000069.1:0-5060 GCF_964000955.1 uncultured Abyssibacter sp. | reverse complement strand
GATCGCGAAACGGGAGTTCTCGGTCAATCGAGCCTCGCCCATGATGATGTCGTTCGAGGCCTGGCTGCCCGCGAAAATCTGGATGACGCCCAGGGCCAGGATCGACCCCAGGGCCAGACTGATCAGGATCTCCACGATGGAAATCCCCTGCGTCTGTCGAATGCGCGGGCTCATGGCGCGAACACCACGTTGAGCACGGGATCGGCCTCGACCGCCTCCGTGGATTCCGTTGCCGCGACGTTCGCGGCATCGATCTGACCGTTGCGGTTTTCGTCCCAGGTCAGGGAGATCGTGTATGGAGCGCCTGCCCCGCATCCGGCCGCGCAGCTCACCGTCGCCGCCGCACCCGGCAAACCGGACGCGGGGTCAGCCAGCATCTGGTACCAGGTGTACAAATCCGCCGCCGCCAGTTCGGTGGGGCTGCAGGTCGTTCCGTTGGGGAAGGAATCCCGGCAATCGAAACCCGGATCCTCGGGCGCCTGCTGGGCCGCGTAAGTGCCATCGTGAGCGGCCGTCAGATTCGACCGCATGCGATCCGTCAGATCGGCGGCGATACTGGTGGCCTGCGAGCGATAGTAAGCATCGTGATTGCTGCGCAGCCCGCCGAGCTGCAGCGATGCCATGCCCAGCATGCCGATGGCGATCACGACCAGCGTGATCAGCACTTCCAGCAAGGTGATGCCTGACTGCTGCGTCTTCATGACGACGGCGTGTGGTAGCAGGCAGCGGATGCGGTGCCCTGCGAGGACCCCGCGTGACTGACCACGGCGCGGCCGGTCAACGCGACATCGACGAAGCGCGCGCGCGCGAGCACATCCTCGTCGTCGGCCGTACCGGGTTGATCATTGATGCAAAGCGCAAAGCGAGCCACGGTGCCGGCGAGCGCACCCCGGCTGTTGAACGCGACGCTGTCGCCGCCGTTCGATTCACGGAACCGGACCCCACGCCCCAACGCAGGGTGAACGCCCAGCAATTCGTCGATGGATGCCGCACTCAATGCCCCGTCTCCATTGAAATCCACAAACGTGATCCAGCCATTCTCCCATTGCCCCTGGGCGTCGCAGGTGCAATTGGCGGACTGGGTTGTCTCGTCACAAACCTCGGCAGCGCCGCCGCGCGCGCACATCACCACGTTGCGGCGCTGGCGAGTCGCCTCGCTGCGCGCGGCACTGAGATCCACCAGAAAATCGTTGACGCCGCTGGCAGCCCGCTTGCGCAGGACGAAGTCGGTGTAGGCGGGCACGGCGAAACTCACCACGATCGCCAGCATGGCAACCGCCACGAGCAGTTCCACCAGCGTGAATCCGCCATCCGGTCTCCTCGACTTGTACTTACCACTTCCCATGGCGCACAGCCTACGGCGGGACGTTAAGAAGCTGTGATGATAGATGACGATGAGCGAGTCGAGGCCGACAAGCGGTGGGCAAAAAAAAGGGCCTGCGATGGCAGGCCCTTTTTGAGGTGATGAACGGCCGGCGACCGTTCAGAACCGACAATACGAACTACTTGCGGGCGAGCTTCTTGACGTTGCCCGGCGCGAAGTAGCCGTCATCGAACCGCTCGACGGTATGCTCCGGCTCTTCGTTGTTCATTTCCTGAACAAGGTAGCGATTGGCCAGCAGGTCGTACACCGTGCCGGCGATCTGCGCGGTGGCCGGATACCGGTAGAAGTTCATCGCATGCGCTTCCTGCACGCGCCACAACTGACCACGCTTGTCGTAGATGTCGACCAGCGCGATCTGCCAGGTGTCCTCATCCACGTAGAACACGCGACGATCGTAGATGTGGCTGGTGCCGTCCTTGACCTGCGCATCGATGACCCATACCCGGTGCAGCTCGTAGCGCGTCAGGTCCTGATCAATGTGACCCGGCTTGATGATGTCGTCGTACTCGTTGTCATCACTGTGCAGTTCGTAGGCGTTGTAGGGGATGTACATCTCCTTCTTGCCGACGAGCTTCCAGGTGTAACGATCGGTCGCACCGTTGAACGTATCCAGCTGGTCGTTGGTCCGCAGACCATCGGAGCCGGTACCCGGATTGTCATAGGCGACGTTCGGAGCGCGGCGGAGTCGACGCTGGCCCGGGTTGTAAAGCCACGCCCGGCGCGGCTCCTTCACCTGATCCGCGGTTTCATGCACCAGCAGAATCTGTCCGGCCTGACGCGGCGGCTCCTCGATGCTCTGGAGGAAGTACAGCAGCACGTTGTTCAGACCGTCCGGGGTCATGCCCTTTTCGGTGTAGTTGAACAGCACGTCTTCCCTGAGCTTGAACAGCGAGAACGCACCGCTGGTCTGCACGGCCGCCTGCACGTTGTAGCGCACCAGCGAAGGTCCGCGATAACGCGTGCGGTGATTCCACATGATCTCCTTGCCGGTCTGCGGAATCGGGAACGGCACGCCGATGGCGGCGTCGACCAGCGATTCACCGTTGTTCGCCAGCGTGGCGCGCGTCGCGTTCTCCTTGGTCGCATCGTAGATGTACTGCGGATAGGCGGCGGAACGACGCGTCTGGTAGACCGGAATCTTGTAGCTGTCGTACTTCTGGAGCATGGCCTTCTGGCCTTCGCTCAGATTGTCCGCGTACTTGCTCATGTTCGACGCGGTGATCTCGAACTTGGGCTCGTCGTCCGGCCACGGATTCTCGAACCGCTCGCCCTCCGGCCAGTCGGGATTGTGGTAACCACCGTCCCAGGCGGGGATGGTGCCGGCGGAGTTGCCCGCCTTTTCCGCACCCACCGGGGTCAGCTCACCGCCAAGCTTGGCGGCTTCGTCCGCCGGGACCTTGGCCTCGGCATTCAGCGAAAAAGCGGCGGCCATGACGGCGGCGCCGACGCCACCGAGGCGTGCAATCGATCGGGACATAACTCCTCCGATTGTGAAACGTGAAAACGATATTTGGATTTGTGAACAACGGGCATCCTCGCCCGCTGCCTGGAACCATCCCTGTCCCGGATACCGCATCGCCTGACACGCATTCTGGCGATGTCACTCTCGGCTCGGGCACCGTCAATCGCGGCGGATCGATCCGACAGGGCGGCAGATGATAACGACACATTCCCCGCTGTTGTACTGGCGAACGAGAAGGAACGGTCGGCCGCATTCCCTGAACAAACAGACAGACCCGGCCATGAAAGGTTCAAGCCGCGCCCCGAACCATCGCGCGAATGTCATCAATGGGCACGGCGGGACTGAACAGCCAGCCCTGCACCATGTTGACGCCCAGGGCCTGGAGCATGTCCAGCACGACCATGCTGTCGACGAACTCGGCGACAGTCTCCTTGCCCAGCACCTGCGCGGTCTCGTTGATCGACCTCACCAGCTGGCGTCGAACCGGATCCTCCTCCATGCCCTGCACGAAGCTCCCGTCGATCTTGACGTAGTCGGCCGGCAGGTCGCGCAGATAGTGGAAGGAACACATGCCCGCGCCGAAATCGTCCAGCGAAAACCGGCACCCCAGCTCGCCCACGCGACGAATCAACCCTCGCGCCTGCTCGATGTTGCGAACCGCGATGGTCTCGGTGATCTCGAAGCAGAGCTTTTCGGGCGGAATCCCCGAGTCGTTGATGGAGGCGACCAGAAAATCCTGGAACTTGTGGTCCGAGATGGAGTTGCCGGCGAGATTGATGGAAACGTGATCGATCCGGGTCATCACGTCCTGGTGCCCCGCCATCCAGGCGAGCGCTCGCGTCACCATGTAGCGATCGAAACTGTCCATCAACCCGAAACGCTCCGCGGCATTGAGCAGGCCCTGGGGCACGCGGGCCCGGTCCTGGTCGCGGAACCTGGCCAGAATCTCGAAACAGTGCGGAGGGTCGGAAATCGCGTTTTCGGTCCGGTAGATCGGCTGCGCGTACAACAGGATGGCCTCGTCGCTCAGCGCTCGGCGCACCGTCTGCGCGGCGGTCATCACCGTCTTCGCATCCTCGGAATCGGTCTCCTCGGCGGTGTACTCGCGAATACTGCCCCGGGCCGCGGATTTCGCCGCGTAGCAGGCCGAACCAGCGGATGTCAGCGCATTGAGCCAGCCTCCGCCGGCCAGTGACGCATAGCCGACACAGCCGGTGACCGACAACTCCATGTCGTCCGACGAAGGCTCGACCTTTTCCAGGCTGGCCAGGAGATCGGCCGCCTGCTGCCGAGCGTCCTCGGACGCCAGATCGAAACGGACAATGACGAACTCGTCCGCGCCCACCCTGGCGATGACCGAATCCGTGCCGGCGAGCGCACCACGCAGCACGTCGGCGATCTTCCACAGCACGGCATCGGCGCGGGTCTGGCCGATCAGCTCGTTGATATATCGGAAGTAATCGATGTTCAGGTGATAGACGAACCCCATGATGTCGGTGTCGTGAACGCGCAGTTTGAGCGCGCGTTCCAGCCCCCGGCGGTTGAGCAGATCGGTCAGAACATCGTGGTCGAGCTGGTAGGTGATCTCCGCCTGAAGACGGTTGTGGTCGGTGACATCCTCCAGCGCGGCCAGCAGCACCCGCTGACCGCCACGACCTTCAACACCGCGCACGGTGATCGCGACATCGAGCCGGATACCGTCAGCGGTGAACAGCTGTGAATTCCAGCGCTCCAGGGAACCCTCGCTGAACGCGTACTCCAGACGGAACACCGCTTCCTCGAAGGCGTGATCGTCCATCACGCGGTGCAGATTCATGCCGACCAGTTCCGACATGTCGCGCCCGAGCAAGCTCCCCGCACGCCGATTCGCGGACAGGATCGTGCCGTTCATCTCCACGCTCAGCAGGGCGACCGGCGTACCGTCCATGATCGCTCGCAGCGTTCGCTCGCTCTCGCGCAACGCGTTCTCGATTCGCAACTCGGTGCTCTTGTCACGCGCAAACAACGCGATGCGTGCACGACCGTCACGCTCATCATCCGGCAGACGCAGTGCGTGAATCTGCACCGGAACCGGTTCGCCGTCGGTCCCGGTCCAGGTACTGCTGCCGCGCCATTCGGCGGCCTCGCAAAGCGTCGCCAGGACTTCACCGCGAAACTGTTCCCAGGCCGCTTCGGTCATCAGCTCACGCAACATGATCCGGTTGTCGGCTCCGG
>NZ_CAXFCL010000068.1:0-12803 GCF_964000955.1 uncultured Abyssibacter sp. | reverse complement strand
CCGTGGTCACGCAGCGCGCACGTCGGCAGGGCGGTCCGGACCTCATCGGGCAGTTGCTGATCTACCCGGCGACCCAGGCCGGCGAGATGACCCAGTCCATCATCGACAATGCCGAGGGCTATCTGCTGACGCAGGCCGACATGGCCTATTTCTTCGGCCACTACGCCGGCGATGCACCGGACGTGACCAACCCCGATCTCGCGCCGCTGCGGGCCGATGATCTGTCCGGCCTGCCGCCGGCCTGGGTGGTGACCTGCGAGTTCGATCCCCTGCGTGACGAAGGTGAGGCTTACGCCGCAGCGTTGCGTGATGCGGGTGTTCCGGTCCAGGCGCGGCGGATCGATGGAGCGATTCACGGGTCGTGGAACTTCTACGCCGTGTTGTCCCGGGGCGGGGAAATCATGAACGACGCGGTGGAGTGGCTGAAAAACCGTTACGAGGCTGTCGTCTGAGTCACAGTTGAGCCTGCCGGGGAGGACCGACTTCACAGTTGCCCGGGCCGGCAGTCTCCAGGATCGCCTTCCATCGGTCGTGTCCGTTTTTGCGGTTGCATCCCGTATTGGGCTTTGTCGCCACCTGGTGGCGCACGACTCGGTGAGCGCTCAAGCGCTCTCTTTTCTCAAGGGAGGAACCCTGACGATGTTGCAAGGACGTTTGATTTCCGTGGCCCTGCTGGGCGCGGCAGCCACACTGGCCGCCTGTGATGACACCACCGACCCGAACGGGCAGAGCGGGGCGGTGTTCGCGATGACCAATGCGGCTGAGAACAACCAGATCCTGGGCTACCAGCGATCCGACGAAGGCGCGCTGACACTGATGGGGATGTTCTCCACCGGTGGTCTGGGCAGTGGTCCCAGCCAGGTGGCGCCGGCCGCGCCACTGGGTGCTCAGGATCCGATCGTGCTGAGCGAGGACAATGCCTTCCTGTTCGTGGTCAATGCCGGCAGCGACGAGATCTCCACGATGCGCGTGCTCGACAACGGCACCGCCAGCCTGGTGGGCAAGGTCGCCTCGGGAGGCGATTTCCCGATCAGCATCGCGGTGAACAACGATCTGCTCTACGTGCTGAACGCCGGCGGCCCGGGCAACATTTCCGGTTTTCGTATCGGCGAGGACGGGCTGCTGACGCCCATCGCGGGTTCCACGCAACCGCTCAGCGGCACCGACACGCCGCTGCCCGATGACGCGGTGCTGCCGGCCACGATCGACATCAGCCCGGATGGCCGCTTTATCGCGGTGACCGAGAAGGCGACCAACCTGATCGACATCTATCTGCTCGACGGCAACGGCGTGGCCGGTGCGCCGATCGCGCAGCAGACTGCGGTGCCGACCCCGTTCGGCGCGGAGTTCGATCTCAATGGCTTCCTGATCGTCTCCGATGCCAACGTCGATCCGGGCACCGGCATGCCGACGCCGGAGGTGTCCTCGGTCAGCTCCTACGCCGTCGGGACCGACGGGATGCTCAGCCCGGTGACCACGGCGGTGTCGACGCTGGAAACGGCCGCATGCTGGATCGAGATCACGGCCAACAACCAGTTCGTGTACACCACCAACACCAACTCCGGTTCGGTGACCGGCTTCCTGCTCGACGGTGACGGTGCGCTGACCTCGCTGGACCCCGAGGACGGCAAGACCGCGCAACTCGCGCCGACCAGCATCCTGCTGGAGATGGCGATCGGCGGGGACTACCTCTACGTCCTCGCGGCCGGTACCGGTGAGATCAACGGCTTCCGGATCGGCGGCGACGGCGGGCTGACCGCGGTCGACGGCGGCACGGTGGGCGGCCTGCCCGGCGCGACCACCGAGGGTCTCGCGGCGTTCTGATCCGCCACAGTGCATGATCACGACGCGCCGGCCTTCGGGTCGGCGCGTTCGTGTTCGCGGACTATTCGATGGGTGTCGTGGTCACCGGGCCGACGCCACGCACCTCCATTTCGGTCGCTTCGACCACGAGTTCGCGATGCGGTTTGTTGGCGGGCACCGAGACGAACGACCCGGCATCCAGCCGGTGCTGCTCGCCGTCGTATTCAAAGATCACCGCGCCGGACAGAATGGTCGAATTCAGATCCGCCGAATGGGTGTGGAAGCCGGCGTCCAGTCCCGCGGGTGCCCGGATGCGATAGACGAAGGGGCCGGACGTGGCCGGGTCGCCGAGCAGCAGGATGCGGTCGAGGCCGGGCCGCAGCTTCGTCCACTGCATGTCGGCGGCGGTGACGCTGCGAATGGACGTGGCGGTTTCCGCGCGCGCCGCCGCGGTGACGACCAGCGACAGCGCGAGAAGGCCGAGCCCGGCATGCCGAAGTCTGCGATTCATGGACGTTTCTCATGTTGGCGTACAGGGTCGGATTGTAGGACGGGATGCGGTAAAGGCAGCGCAAATCCCGACCTCGTATAATGCGAGCCATCAACAATGACGCGGAGGGGCCCCGGGGATCGGTGCCGTTCCGGTGGAGACAACCATGGGCAAGAGTACGGACTACACCGCTCGCCAGCCCGACGCTCACGGTGTGGTGCACTACACCGAGGAAGAGAATGAAACCTGGTCCATCCTGATCGAGCGCCAGATGGCGGCGATCGAGGGCAAGGCCTGTCAGGCCTTCATGGACGGCTTGCAACGCCTGGCTTTTCCGACGGACCGGATTCCCCAGCTGGACGATGTGTCCCGGGTGTTGCGTGCCGCGACCGGGTGGTCGGTGGCCCGCGTGCCGGCGCTGATTCCGTTCAGCGAATTCTTCCAGTTGCTGGCGAATCGCCAGTTTCCGGCGGCCACGTTCATTCGCAGGCGTTCGGAGCTGGACTACCTCAAGGAACCGGACATCTTTCACGAGCTGTTCGGCCACACCCCGCTGCTGACCAATCCGCATTTCGCCGATTTCACCGAGACCTACGGACGCCTGGGTCTGGCGGCGAGCAAGGAGGAACGGGTGTTTCTCGCCCGGCTGTACTGGTTCACCGTCGAGTTCGGGCTGATCGACTCGCCCCAGGGCTGTCGCATCTACGGAGGCGGTATCCTGTCGTCCATCGGAGAGACGGACCATGCCCTGTCGGATGTGCCGCTGCGTCGGCCGTTCGAGGTGATGGATGCGCTGCGCACGCCGTATCGCATCGACATCATGCAGCCGCTTTACTACGTCATCGATTCGCTCACCTGCCTGTCCGAACTGACACGCATGGACCTGATGACGCGTATTCGTGACGCACGGCGACTCGGGCTGTTCGATCCGCTCTATCCACCAAGGGCCGCGACGGCCTGAGGCTTCAACAACATGACGCGGCGTTCAGAAACGTCGCGGGCCGGAGAGACGACAAATGAATGCAATGGCACAGCAGCAGATGAGCAATCCGCCGCAGCAGGGTGGCATCAACCCGCTGGGCACCGACGGTTTCGAATTCGTCGAATACACCGCGCCGACGCCGGAAGGGATCGAGCAGCTCCATGCGCTGTTCCGCTCGCTGGGCTTCCAGGCGGTGGCGAAGCATCGCAGCAAGGACGTGACGCTTTACCGCCAGGGGGACATCAACTTTCTGGTCAACGCGACGCCGTATACGCACTTCGCGGCCTTCGCCCGCGCCCACGGTCCCTGCGCCTGCGCCATGGCCTTTCGCGTCAGGGATGCCCGCGCCGCGTTCGACTACGCGGTGTCGCAGGGCGCGGTGCCGTTCGACTCGCCGACCGGGTTCATGGAACTGAAGATTCCGGCGGTCTACGGTATTGGCGATTCGATTCTCTACTTTGTCGATCGTTACGGCAGCCACTCGATTTACGACGTCGATTTCCAGCCGCTGCCGGACGTCGAGGACCAGCATCCGACTGGTGTCGGGCTCAAGCTGATCGACCATCTGACCCACAACGTCAATCGCGGCAACATGGACGTCTGGTCCGGTTACTACGAGCGGATCGGCAACTTCAGGGAAATCCGCTACTTCGACATCGAGGGAAAGATGACCGGGCTGTTCTCGCGGGCGATGACCTCGCCCTGCGGCAAGATTCGCATCCCGATCAATGAATCCTCGGACGACAAGTCGCAGATCGAGGAATTCCTGCGCGAGTACAACGGTGAGGGTATCCAGCACATCGCGCTGGCCACCGAGGACATCTACGCCACCGTCGAGGCGCTGAAGGCGGCCGGCACCGAGTTCATGGACACGCCGGATACCTACTACGAGAAGGTCGATGATCGTGTAGCGGGTCACGGTGAGGACATCGACCGGCTCAAGCGCCTGCGCATCCTGATCGACGGCGCGCCGGTGGAGGGCGATGGCATCTTGTTGCAGATCTTCACGCAGACGGTCATCGGCCCGATCTTCTTCGAGATCATCCAGCGCAAGGGCAACGAAGGCTTCGGCGAAGGCAACTTCAAGGCGCTGTTCGAATCAATCGAGGAGGATCAGTTGCGCCGAGGCGTGATCCAGGCCGACGCGGGCTGAGCGCATGTCCCGCCGCTGGATTCAGTACCCGCATCGCGAGGGCACGATCTCCCGCCAGGCGCATGCGGACCTGCCTGACGAAGCGCCTTACGAGCGCGAGGCCGGGCGCTCCGGCTTCTTCGGGCCGACCGCGCATTTCCATCACAAGCGTCCGCCGACGAGCTGGACACGCTGGGAAGGCGAGCTACGGCCACGAGCCTACGATCTGACCGCGTTGATCGGCGCAGGCCCGAGCCCCTGGGATGCGCCGGTGCTGCTGGCCAACGCGGCGGTGCAGTACCGGCTGTGGACGCTGGACCAGGCGATGCCGGCACTGGCGCGCAACGCCGACGGTGACGATCTGCTGTTCGTCCACGCCGGTGGCGGGTCGCTGTTCTGTGACTACGGCCATCTGGAGCTGGAGCAGGGCGACTACGTGGTCATCCCGCGCGGCACCATGTGGCGTCTGGAGCCGGCCGAGCCGATGACGCTGCTGATGATCGAGGCGACCAACGACAGCTACCGGTTGCCCGAGAAAGGCCTGGTCGGACCTCAGGCGATCTTCGACCCGGCGATGCTGGACGTGCCCGCCATCGATGATGCGTTCAAGGCGCAGCAGACCGACGACCCCTGGACCGTCGAGATCAAGCGCCTCGGTCGGGTGTCGCGGGTGTACTACGACTACAGCCCGCTGGACGCGATCGGCTGGCATGGCGATCTCGCGGTGTCGCGGATCAACTGGCGGCACATCCGGCCGCTGATGAGTCATCGCTACCATCTGCCGCCATCGGCGCATACGACCTTCGTGGCCAACCGCTTCGTCATCTGCACCTTCGTGCCGCGACCGATCGAATCCGATCCCGGCGCGCTCAAGGTGCCGTTCTTCCACAACAACGACGATTTCGACGAAGTGATCTTCTATCACGCGGGTGATTTCTTCTCGCGTGACAATATCGAACCCGGCACGATCACCTGGCATCCCAGCGGCTTCACTCATGGCCCGCACCCCAAGGCACTGGCTGCCGGCCGCGCCCATGCCAAGACCTTCACCGAGGAGGTGGCGGTGATGCTGGATACGCGCGATCCGCTGGCCGCCGGTCCGGCACTGGACGGCGTTGAACTGACCGCCTATGCCGACAGCTGGCGTGTCGCTGATGCACCATCCGACCCATGATTCTGACAAGGACACCGAATGAAACTTGCGACCCTGCGTGACGGCACCCGCGACGGACGCCTGCTGGTGGTCAGCGGCAGTCTGCGCGAGGCCGTGCTGGCGCCCTACACGACGCTGCAAGCCGCGCTGGACGACTGGGAGGAGGCGGAGCCGCAGTTGCAGATGGCGGCCGACGCCCTGGCCACGGGCCGCATGGACGACGCCTTTCCGTTCGACCCCGCGGCCTGCGAGTCGCCGCTGCCCCGGGCCTACCAGTGGGCCGACGGCAGCGCCTACGTGAACCACGTGGAGCTGGTGCGACGTGCCCGTGGGGCCGAGCTGCCGGAGAGTTTCTGGAGTGATCCGCTGATGTACCAGGGTGGCTCGGACAGCTTTCTTGGCCCGCGCGACGCCATCGAGATCTTCGACCGGGGCTGGGGCGCGGACTTCGAGGCCGAGATCGCCGTGGTCACCGATGACGTGCCCATGGGCGCGTCCACCGAACTGGCCGCCGAGCGCATCCGGCTGATCATGCTGGTCAACGACGTGTCGCTCAGAAACCTGATCCCCGGCGAACTGGCGAAGGGTTTCGGCTTCTTCCAGAGCAAGCCGTCCAGCGCGTTCTCGCCGGTGGCGGTCACGCCGGATGAACTGGGCGGCGCCTGGGACGGGCGCAAGCTTTACGGCGTGATGTCGACCGACCTCAATGGCGAAGCCTTCGGCCGGCCGGAGACGGGGGAGGACATGACCTTCGACTTCCCGCAGCTTGTCGCTCATGCCGCGCGCACGCGGAATCTCACAGCCGGCACCATCATCGGCAGCGGGACGATTTCCAACCGTGGGGACGACGGCGGCCCCGGCAAGCCGGGGAGTGACGGCGGACGAGGGTACAGCTGCATCGCCGAGCGGCGCATGCTGGACAAGATCGAGACGGGCGAATTCCGCACGCCGTTCCTGGAGGACGGCGACACCGTGCGCATCGAGATGCTGGACGACGACGGCGACAGCATCTTCGGCGCCATCGAGCAGACCGTGGCTGAAATCGAACGACGCTGATGCAGCTTTACAGCTACTGGCGCTCGTCCTCCAGCTACCGCGTCCGCATCGCGCTGGAGCTCAAGGGGCTGGACTACGGCATCGTTCCGGTGCATCTGGTCCGCGACGGCGGCGAACAGCACCGGGACGACTATCGGCGGCTCAATCCGCAGGGATATGTTCCGATGCTGGTGCATGGCCCGCACCGCATCACGCAGTCGATGGCGATCATCGATTACCTGGACCGGGTGTTCCCGGAACCCGCGCTGACGCCGGACGACCCCGGCAAACGGGCCACGGTGCTGGCGTTCGCCCAGACCATCGCGGCCGACATCCAGCCGCTGCAGAACCTCAGCGTGCTGCGCTACCTGACCGAGACGCTGGGTCACCCGGACCCGGTCCGCGTGCAATGGTCCGCGCACTGGATCTACAAGGGGTTGCGGGCGCTGGAGTCCGTTGTTGCCGAGCATCCCCGCCACGCTTGCTGCTTTGGTGACACACCAGGGCTGGCGGAGGTCTGCCTGGTGCCGCAGATGTACAACGCCGAGCGCTTCGGCGTTGATCTCGACGCCTTGCCGGAACTGGTGCGCGTGACCAACCATTGCCGCGCGATGCCGGCGTTTCAACGTGCCCATCCCGACTGCCAACCGGATGCAGAATGACTGAACCACTCTGGACCCCGTCCGCCGAGCGGATCGCCGCCAGTGGACTGACCCGATACGCCGAATCGCTGGCCGAGCGCGGCATCGGCCCCTTCGCCAGCTACGCCGATCTGCATCACTGGTCGGTCACCGAGCGTGCGGCCTTCTGGCGCAGCATCTGGGAGTTTGGTGGCGTGCTTGGTGATCGCGGGCCGCGGGATGTGACCAGCCCCGACGACGCCATGCCGGGCACCCGGTTCTTTCCTGACGGCTGGCTGAATTTCGCCGAGAACCTGATCGAGCGCGGGCGTGACAGCGATGTCGCGATCATCGCGACCGGGGAGGGCGTGGAGGACCGTCTGATCACCCGGGCGGAGCTGCGCCGCCGCGTGGACGCCGTGGCCGGCTGGTTGCTGGATCAGGGTGTGAAGCCGGGCGATCGGGTCGCCGCGGTCATGCCCAACCTGCCGGAGACCGTCATTGCCGCGCTGGCCACCGCCAAGGTTGGTGGCATCTGGTCGTCCTGCTCACCGGATTTCGGCATGCAGGGCATTCTCGACCGGTTCGAGCAAATCCAGCCGACGATTCTCATCGGCGTCGACGGCTACCGCTACGGTGGCAAGACTTTCGATGTGCGCGACAAGCTGGAAGCTGTCCACGCCGCGCTGACCACGGTCAAGCGCGTGGTCATGGTCAGCTATCTCGGTGAGCCGCCGGCGCAGAGCTGGATTCCCTGGGCGGACGTGACATCGGATGGCTGCGAATACCTGCCGCTGCGCTTCGATCATCCGCTCTACATTCTGTTTTCCAGCGGAACCACCGGGCAGCCCAAGTGCATCGTGCACGGTGCCGGGGGCACCCTGCTGCAGCATCTGAAGGAACACCAGCTTCACGCCGACGTCGCTCCCGGCGACCGGGTGCTGTACTTCACCACCTGCGGCTGGATGATGTGGAACTGGCTGGTCTCCGCGCTCGCCAGTGACGCCACGGTGGTGCTCTACGAGGGCAACCCGGCCTACCCGGGGCCCGAGGTGCTGGTCGACATCGCCCAGCGTCATCGGGTGACGCTGCTCGGCGTTTCGGCGGGCTGGATCAATGCCGTGCGCCAGGCGGGCCTGTCGCCGGCCAGTTCGCATGATCTGGGCGCGCTCAAGAGCATCTGCTCCACCGGCTCGCCGCTGTCACCGGAGGGCTTCGCCTACGTCTACACGTCGATCAAGGCGGACGTGCAGCTCGCGTCCATTTCCGGCGGCACCGACATCGTGTCCTGCTTCGTCCTCGGCAATCCGACGGCGCCGGTGTACATGGGCGAGATCCAGTGCGCCGGGCTGGGCATGGCGGTGGATGTCGCCGACGAGAACGCCGAGTCGCTGCCGCCGGGCGAGAAGGGCGAGCTGGTTTGTCGCGCGCCGTTTCCGTCCATGCCGGTCGCGTTCTGGAACGATAGCGACGGCTCGCGGTATCGCGGCGCCTACTTCGAACACTTTCCGGGTATCTGGCATCACGGCGATTTCGCCGAGAAGACCGAACATGGCGGCTTCATCATTCACGGCCGCTCGGACGCCACGCTCAATCCGGGCGGCGTGCGTATCGGTACCGCGGAGCTTTATCGCGTGCTGGAGCGGATGCCGGAGATCGCCGACGCCGCGGCCATCGGTGCCCAGGTCGACGGCGAGGTGCGCATCGTGCTGTTCGTCGTCACGGCGGATGATGTCGAGCTGGATGACGAACTCGCGAAGCTGATCCGCACGCGCCTGCGTAGCGAGGCCTCGCCGCGTCACGTGCCCAGGGACATCTTCGCGATCCCGGCGATTCCCAAGACGCGCACCGGCAAGACTGCCGAGCTGGCGCTGAAAACCTGGATCGAAGGGGGCAGCATCCGCAACCGTACCGCGCTGGTCGACGCGAACCTGTTCGATACCGACCCGCCCGCATTGTCACCCTGAAGCAATCTCACTATACTTCGCGCCCCGCCGATTCGGCGGTCGATGGTGGGCGTAGCTCAGTTGGTAGAGCCCCGGGTTGTGATCCCGGTGGTCGTGGGTTCAAGTCCCATCGTCCACCCCAGTTTTTGGCGATCGTCCATCGGTCGCAGGCTCGCGCCACAGGCCGGGCACATGAAGAAGGTTCGGGGCCGTTAGCTCAGTTGGTAGAGCAGGTGACTCTTAATCACTCGGTCCGGGGTTCGAATCCCTGACGGCCCACCATATAAATGCTTTAAAAGCAGGCGCTTGCCGGATTCGGCTGGCGCCTTTTCTTTTTCTGGTCGTGTTGATTCTACGTGGGTGCTGCCCGGGTGCATTTCTCCGACGGACGTAACAACATTCTGGCTTGAATTTGGACCCTGTGGCTGAAGAATGGAGCGAAGCCTAGTGAGACTGGCACAAGTGAATTTGTACTAACGGAGTGTTTGTATATACAATCCTGCTTCACGCCGATGAGTACTTGGGACGTGGGTTTGGAAATTAGCGAACGCGTGCTCAGGAAACTTCGCGACAAACACAATGTCTCGAGAGATGAGATCGTACAGTGCTTTGCTAACCGACTCGGCGGGTCTCTGAAAGACACTCGAGAGAAAAACCGAACCGATCCACCGACCCTCTGGTTCGTAGCCGAGACCGACATGGGCCGCTTGCTAAAGATTGTGTATATACGTGCCGATACTGGAGTATTTCACATCAAGACAGCGTACGCGGCCAACGAAGTCGAAATTGCTATCTACAAGCGCGTTGCAGCGGTTTGCTTCTGACGCATCGCGCCCAAATCTACAACTCGGAGAAACCATGACCACCAAAGCCAAAGCGCAGAGCTACCCTGAGGAACCTTGGGAAAGCGGCGAGCTTGGCAGATCACTTGAGCACGCCGAATTGGCCTCTGACGACGAAAGCGGGGCTGATGAGGTTGACTCTGCTCTACAGCTCGTGCCTATCTCAATCCGACTCGAGCGCTCACTTATCGATGCGTTCAAGTACATAGCGTCACACAATAAAGGCATTGGCTATCAGCCCTTGATGAGGCAGGTTCTCAAGCGTTTCGCTACGGGAGAGATCAAGAAGATCGCCGCAGAACTGGAAGCCGTCGAGCGCGAGGAGCGTAAAGCGGATGCCCCGCATAGCCAAGTCGACAAAGTCGCGTCGTAAGCCTTGGCAAATCATGTAACAAGAGCTCAGCGTACGCTGGGCTTTTTTGGGGCGGCGCGGCAACATGGGCGCATGTCCTAGGACTGGTTAGCGGAACGTAGTATTCGCTGCACAATATGGTCAAAATTAGAATCCTTGACGGACAGCCAAATAAAACAACAAGTTAGCCCCGCTTCTTGCGGGGCTTTCTTGTTTCTGGCGGCGAGAATGCGGGTCGGGTGAATTACGGTTCACCCAGGCTATCGAGGAGTTCCTCGCCGCCTTTCCACGGCGTTGTCCGGTCCGCGTGCTGCTTGCGGGCGGTGGCGACCTGGTCCGCGCTGATCGCGGCCGCGCCGTTGCCCCAGCTTGAGCGGATATGCGTCAGCACTGCCGCGATTTCGGCATCGCTCAGTTGGGCGAAGCTGGGCATGATGCCGTTGTAGGTCGTGCCGGCGACGTCGATGGCGCCGCTGATGCCGTGGAGCAGGATCTGCGCCGGGATGTCGTGGTTGTCGCTGACCACCCATTCGGAGCCGGCGAGGGGTGGGAACACGCCGCCCAGGCCGGCGCCGGTGGGCTGGTGACAGGAAGCGCAGTTGCCCGCGTAGACCGCGGCGCCGTCTACCTGCGCGTTGGGATCGACGACGATGGTGGACCGGCGGTCGCCCGCCGCGGCCGGGTAGCCGGTGTTCTGGAAGTAGTACGACGCGCCCCAGGCGATCAGTGCCAGCGACACGATCGCCACCGGCCACGGCACCGGGTTATGCAGTTCCTCCGGCTCGTGGGTTTCGCGTTCGCGCTGGTTGGTCGGTTCCGTCATGGCTGCGCCTCCGCGTCGGTCTTCTCCACGGTGGGGATCACATCCACCGGATAGTTGCGGTCCAGCTCCTTCAGGTACTCCACGAGGTCCAGCGCCTCGGGCCGCGCGATCACGGTGCCGTGAGGCGGCGCGAAGGCATCCGGCAGCTTGACCACGACGTCGTCGGCGGTGACTACGTCCGTCACCTCGAACAGAAACGGATAGGACGGCATGGTGCTGTGCTCGACGACGGCGCGCGGGTTGTACAAATGCGTCAGGTGCCAGTCCACGCTGGGCTGGCGGGCGCCAATGTTCAGCAGGTCCGGCCCGGTGCGCATGGTGCCCAGCAAGTGCGGGTAGTCGTAGGCGTAGTCGCCCGGCACGGCGGGCCTGCCCCAGCCGCGGATGCCGTCCGGCGCCTGGCCCGGGTCGCGCGGCTGCTGGCTGTGGCAGTACACGCAGCCAAGGCTGACATAGGTCGCCCGGCCACGCTGTGCCTGCTCGGAATAGGGCTTGAGCCCGGGCGACGGATGAGACGGCGTCTGCAACTGCACGGCCGGCATGATCACGATCATCAGCGTGGCGAACAGCAGGATGATCGCGGCGGCGGCGATGATGCCGAGGGCGCGGGTCATCGTGCACCTCCGGTCCAGCCGCCGGCCGGGAGCTGAACGGCACCCTCGCGCTTCGGTCCCTCACGGCGTAGCGCCATCAGGAAGTGCGTCGCGAACAGGATGTGCCCCAGCGTCATCAGGCCGCCGCCCACCGAGCGGGCGACCAGATAGGGCTGGGTGATGAGCACGGAGTCCATGAACGGCCGGCCCGGGTCCAGCATCGCCAGCCCCTGCAACCAGCCGCCGATGGTCAGCGGCCAGAAGTAGACCGCGAAGCCGCCGAATACCAGCCAGAAATGCGCCGCGATCGCCCAGGAATAGGGCCACTCCCAGCCGGTCAACCGCGGCAGGATGAAGTAGATCGACCCGAACATGACGAACGAGAAGAACCCATACACGCCCATGTGGGCATGGGCCACGGTGTAGTGGGTGAAGTGCGTGACGGTGTTGACCTCGCGCAGCGATTCCATCGAGCCCTGGAACGACGCGAAGGTGTACATCATCGCGCCCAGCACGACGAAGCGCAGGGTCGGGGAGTGCAGCAGCAGCCGCCAGTGCTTCGCCACAGTCATGTGGTGGTTGACCGCCACGGCGATGACCGGGATGGACATCATCACGCTGTGGACGATGGAGATGGTCACCGCCCAGGTCGGTACCGGGCCGCCGATCAGGTGGTGCAGGCCGACCTGCGAGTAGAACAGCGCCAGCGCCCAGAATCCGATCAGCGACAGGCCGTAGGAGTAGATCGGCGCGCCGACGATCTTGGGGATGAAGTAATAGGCCGCGGCCAGGCCCAGCGGCGTCATCCACAGGCCCAGCACGTTGTGCGCGAACCACCAGTTCAGCATCGCCTGCTCGACGCCGCCGAACAGGTTCGGGATGTTCGCGGTGATGAACAGCATCGGGAACCACACCAGCGCCGCGATCAGGTACCAAGAGCTGACGTACAGGTGCTGCACCCGCCGGCGCAGCAGCGTGAGGATCAGCGGCACGGCCGCCAGCGCGCCGCCGGCCACCAGCAGAATGTCGGTG
>NZ_CAXFCL010000067.1:0-2395 GCF_964000955.1 uncultured Abyssibacter sp. | reverse complement strand
GACTTGATCTCTTCGGCGAATCTGGCGGCTGTTGCCCCTCAGATAGACCTTCAATGATGGGACAATCCGGCCGATGATCGCCGCGGCAATGTTCAGCGAGATGCTGCAACGTCTCCCGCATAGAATTCAGCGCTTCGATCTTGTTTTCGAGTTCCGTAATGTGCTCTAGGGCCACAGCCTTGACGTTGGCGCTGCTGCGACTACGGTCCCGCCAGAGCGATACTAGCCCGTGCATCTGCTTGACGGAAAAACCCAGGCCTCGCGCCCGCTGGATAAACTTCAGGGTCTGGATGTCGGCATCGGCATAGACGCGATAGCCAGATTCGGTACGGGCCACGGGCGGGATCAGGTCCACCCGCTCGTAGTAGCGGATCATCTTCGCGGATAGTCCGGATGCTTCGGCGGCTTGTCCTATGTTCATGATCGCCTCCTATCTCGGATATGGCTCGTCCGGTCAGGCTTCGACAGCTGACCAGTTTCCGCGGTGGGAAACACGTCAGTGTGCAGTTTGTTGGCCCCAAACCATGTCGGCTCAGCAGGCCCTGCGCCAGCATCATCCATGGCGGGCTGCCCGGCGACATAGGCTTTCTAACCGTCGAGATCGGCCGAACCCTGGGCGATGGACATCCGTTACCAAGCCGGTACGCCACCCGCGAGTGTCTTGCGTCTCGGACAGCGCCCGCGTGACTCCACGTTAGCACGGCTTAGGTTACGCTCGGCATACGCGATGTCACGCTCTGCAAACCACGTTTTCAGAGCGTGACAGTCAGGACAGTTCGGGACCGTGTAGACGGTCACGGCGGGTGACGATCCAGCGGATGGACGGAGCATAATGGCCACCTCCTCGTTCGGCCGCGGCTACCGGGCAGCCGCGGTCGTGGTGGCGGGGCTTTGCGATGCCGGGGCTTCCTCGAGGCCCATGGGCGGCGCAAACCGACGCAGGCGCAGTGCGTTGCCGAGCACGAAGATGCTGGACAAGGCCATCGCAGCCGCCGCAAAAATCGGCGACATCAATACCCCATACGCCGGGTACAGCACGCCGGCGGCGACCGGGATCAGCGCGGCGTTGTACGCGAAAGCCCAGAACAGGTTCTGCTTGATGTTGGTGATCGTCGCGCGCGACAGACCGATGGCGTTGGGCACGTTGCGCAGGTCGCCGGACATGAGCACCACGTCGGCGCTTTCGATGGCGACGTCAGTGCCAGTGCCGATCGCCAGGCCGACATCGGCCTCGGCCAGCGCCGGCGCGTCGTTGATGCCATCGCCGACGAACGCCAGCTTGCGGTCGTTCCCCCGCAGGCGCTTGACCGCTTCGACCTTGCCGTCCGGCAGAACCTCGGCGATCACCTCGTCGATACCCAACCGCCGGGCGATGGCGTTGGCGGTGCGCTGGTTGTCGCCGGTGATCATGGCCACGCGCAGCCCCAGACCGTGCAAGGCCTCGATGGCGCCGGGTGTCGATTCCTTGATCGGATCGGCGACTGCGATGATCGCGGCCAGACGGCCGTCGATCGCGGCGTAGAGCGGCGTCTTGCCCTCGTCGGCCAGGCGGCTCGCGGTCTCCGCGAACGCGGTCACGTCCAGAGCCATCTGGCGCATGAAGCGGTCCGCGCCGATCGCGACGGCGCGCTCATCGACGGTGGCGGATACGCCGTAGCCGGGTGTGGCCTCGAAGTCCGCGGCCTTGATGAGCTTAACGCCCGACGCACGCGCGGCCTCCACGATCGCCTCGGCGACCGGGTGCTCCGAATGGGCCTCCACGGCGGCAACGGTTTGCAGCACGTCGTCACGTTCGAAACCGTCGGCGGTGACCAGATCGGTGAGCTCCGGGCGCCCCTTGGTCAGGGTTCCGGTCTTATCCAAAGCGATGGTGTCGATACCGCGCAGGCTTTGTAGCGCCTCGCCCTTGCGAAACAGCACGCCCATTTCCGCGGCCCGGCCGGTACCGACCATGATTGAGGTCGGCGTGGCCAGCCCCATGGCACAGGGGCAGGCGATGATCAGCACGGCGACCGCGTTCACCAGGGCGAACGTCAATGCGGGCGTGGGACCGAATAGCAGCCAGATCCCGAAGGTCAACGCTGCGGCCGCGAGCACCACCGGCACGAAGACGCCGGTCACGCGATCGACCAGCGCCTGGATCGGCAACTTGGCACCCTGCGCGGCTTCGACCATGCGGATGATCTGGGCCAGCATGGTATCGCCGCCGACCTTGGTGGCGGTGAACGAGAAACTGCCGGTCTTGTTGAGCGTGCCGCCCACGACTTCGGCGCCCGCACTCTTTTGAACCGGCACCGGCTCGCCGGTGATCATGGACTCGTCGACGTAGGACGTTCCCTCGGCCACCTCGCCGTCCACCGGCACCTTTTCACCGGGGCGGACCTGCACGATATCG
>NZ_CAXFCL010000066.1:0-3348 GCF_964000955.1 uncultured Abyssibacter sp. | reverse complement strand
TGTTCATGCTCTCGTCCACGGCCTTTGACGGGCTCAGCGAGACCAAACCCTGGTTCAACGCCTTCTGGACCGATCCCACCGGGATGCTGACGCAGTGGTTCGGCGACCACCCGCTGAGGCTCTACGGTGACGTGCGCGACTGGTACATCCGCTACGAGATGCTGTGGCTGCTGATTTCGCCATTCCTGTACCTGGGCGCGTTCGCGTTGTTCCTGCTACTGGGCAAGTGGATGTGCCGCACCAGGAAGGCGGTGAGCGATCTTGCGATGGATTTCGGCTACAGCCTGTTGCCCATCGCCGTCGTCTATCACGTCACCCACTATTACACGCTGCTGCTGGATCAGGGCGTGAAGATTCGGGCGCTGGTGTCCGATCCGTTCGGCTGGAGCTGGAACCTGTTTGGCACCGCCATCACCGGCCGCGTGCCGATCCTGCCGGACATGGAGGCCATCTGGTTCAGTCAGGTCTGGCTGATACTGCTCGGCCACGTGGTCAGCGTCTATCTGGCTCACGCCGAGGCGTTGCGTCAGTTTCGGGACACGCGCAAGGCCTTGATCAACCAGGTGCCGATGCTGGCGCTGATGGTGCTGTTCACCGGCTTCGGACTGTGGATTCTGGCGCAGCCGCTGAAGGGCTAGCTGGCGCGAGTCCCGGCTCAGACTTCCAGGTAGTCGCAGATCGCCTCGGCGGCCTGCCGACCTTCGAACACCGCGGTGACGACCAGATCGGAGCCGCGGACCATGTCGCCGCCCGCGAACACCTTCGGATTGCCGGTCTGAAATGCGTGACCCTGGCTATTGCCGTTGACCTGCACACGGCCGTCGTCGTGAATGCCGATCGTGTGGTCGCCAAACCAGTCGGCCGGGTTCGGTCGGAAGCCGAAGGCGATGATCACGCGGTCGGCCTCGATCACTTCCTCGCTGCCCGGCACCGGCTCGGGGCGTCGGCGGCCGCGGTTGTCCGGTGCGCCAAGCTGGGTCTGCACGACCTTGACGCCCTCGACATGACCGTCGCCCACGATCTCGATGGGTTGGCGGTTGAACAGGAACTGCACGCCTTCTTCCTTGGCGTTGGCGACTTCGCGGCGTGAGCCCGGCATGTTCTCCTCGTCACGGCGGTAGGCGCAGAGCACGCGGTCGGCGCCCTGGCGCACCGCGGTGCGGTTGCAGTCCATCGCGGTGTCGCCGCCACCGAGCACGACGACCTTCTGTCCGGCCATGTCGATGAAGTCGCCGGGGTGGGCCTCCAGGCCCAGCTCGCGATTGATGTTGGAGATCAGGTAGGGCAGGGCATCGTGGACGCCCTCCAGGTTCTCACCGGGGAAACCACCCTTCATGTAGGTGTAGGTGCCCATGCCCAGGAACACCGCGTCGTATTCGTCGAGCAGCGACTGGAACGGGACATCGGTGCCGATTTCAACGCCGAGCCTGAATTCCACGCCCATGCCCTCGAGAATGTCGCGGCGGTTGCGCACGACTTCCTTTTCCAGCTTGAACGGCGGGATGCCGAAGGTCAGCAGGCCGCCGATCTCCTGGTACTTGTCGAACACCACGGCCTGAACGCCGTTGCGCGCGAGAATGTCGGCGCAGCCGAGGCCAGCGGGCCCGGCCCCGACGATGGCGACGCGCTTGCCGGTGGCGACCACCTGTGACATGTCCGGACGCCAGCCCTGCTTGAAGGCCTCATCGGAGATGTACTTCTCGATATTGCCGATGGTGACGGCGCCGAAGCCGTCGTTGAGCGTGCAGGCGCCTTCGCAGAGCCGGTCCTGCGGGCAGACGCGACCACAGACCTCGGGCAGCGAGTTGGTCTTGTGCGACAGCTCGGCCGCCTCGAACAAATTGCCTTCCTCGACCAGCTTCAGCCAGTTGGGGATGTAGTTGTGGACCGGGCATTTCCACTCGCAGTAGGGATTGCCGCAGGACAGGCAGCGGCCCGCCTGTTGCGCCGCGGATTCACTGTCGAACGCGCCATAAATCTCGCGGAAGTCCTTGATGCGGACTTCGACGGAGGTCTTGGCCGGATCATGCCGTGGCACATCCAGAAACTGCGTGGTGTTCTTGCCCATTAACTAGCCCTTGAAGGGTGAATGACCCGCGTTTCCCTGCGCGGGTATTTGGCGTGTCTGCCGATCAGGCCGCCTGGCGAATGGCGTCCAGCAGATCGCCGATATCGATGGCCTTCGGCTTGATCAGCCAGAACCGGCCGACCCAGTCACGCCAGTCGTCGAGGATTTCCGCGCCCCACTGGCTGCCGGTGACCCGCACGTAGTCCGCGATCAGATCACGCACGTAGTGCCGGTGGCCTTCCATGTGCTCGGCGACCAGACGGTGGATATCGATCAACTCGTGATTGTACCGGTCGACAAAATGACGGTCGCGGTCCAGCACGTAGGCGAAGCCGCCGGTCATGCCGGCGCCGAAGTTCACGCCGGTGGGGCCGAGCACGCAGACGACACCGCCCGTCATGTACTCGCAGCCGTGGTCGCCGCAGCCTTCGACGACCGCCAACGCGCCCGAATTGCGGACCGCGAAGCGCTCGCCGGCACGGCCCGCGGCGTACAGCCGGCCGCCGGTTGCGCCGTAAAGGCAGGTATTGCCGATGATGGTCGTGTCCTGCGTCTTGAACGCGCTTTTCTCCGGCGGGCGGATGGTGATGCGGCCGCCAGCCATGCCCTTGCCGACATAGTCATTGGCGTCGCCGACCAGGTCCAGGTGCAGGCCGCCGGCGTTCCATACGCCGAAGCTCTGGCCCGCGGTGCCGTTGAGCTGCACGGTGATCGGCGTGTCATCCATGCCGTCGTTGCCGTAGCGCTTGGCGATCTCGCCGGACAGGCGCGCGCCGATCGATCGGTGGTAGTTCGCGACCTTGAACGAGTACGTGCCACCGGTCTTGGATTCGATGGCTGGCAGCGCGGCCGCGACCATCTCCTCGGCCAGTTCACCCTTGTCGTAGGGCGCGTTGCGCGGCTCGACGCAGATATGCGTGCGCGGATCGGCGAGCTTGTCCACCGACAGGATCGGTGACAGATCCAGCTTGTTCTGCTTGGGCGTGATGCCGCCGTCGATGTCCAGCAGGTCGGTCCGGCCGATCAGTTCCTCGACCGAGCGGGCGCCCAGTGCCGCGAGCTGCTGACGCACGTCCTCGGCGATGAAACGGAAGAAGTTCTCCACCATCTCTGGCAGGCCGATGAAATGCTTCAGCCGCAGCACCTTGTTTTGCGTGGCCACGCCGGTGGCGCAATTGTTCAGGTGGCAGATGCGCAGATACTTGCAGCCCAGCGCCACCATCGGCGCGGTGCCGAAGCCGAAGCTCTCGGCGCCGAGAATCGCCGCCTTGACCACATCG
>NZ_CAXFCL010000065.1:0-7669 GCF_964000955.1 uncultured Abyssibacter sp. | reverse complement strand
ATGGCATCGCCCAGGGTGTGCTCGTGCACGGTGTGGCAGCCGCTGTGGATCAGCCCGCCGCGATCCAGCTCGGAGAGAATGCCGATCACACCACCGGCGCGGTGCACGTCCTCCATGTGGTACTGCTGCGTGCTCGGCGCCACCTTGCAGAGATGCGGAATCTTGCGCGACATCCGATCGATGTCGGCCATGGTGAAGTCCACCCCGGCCTCGTGCGCCGCCGCGAGCAGATGCAGCACGGTGTTGGTCGAGCCACCCATGGCGATGTCCAGCGCCATCGCGTTCTCGAAGGCCTCGAAGGTGGCGATGGAGCGCGGCAGCACGGTGGCGTCATCACCTTCGTAGTAGCGCTTGGCGAGGTCGACGATCAGCCGGCCGGCCTGGAGGAACAGCTCCTTGCGCTCGGCGTGGGTTGCCACCAGCGAGCCGTTTCCGGGCAGGGACAGGCCCAGTGCCTCGGTCAGGCAGTTCATGGAATTGGCGGTGAACATGCCGGAGCAGGAGCCGCAGGTGGGACAGGCGCTGCGCTCGATCTGCGCCACGTCCTCGTCGGATTCCGCGGCATTGGCGGCGCTGACCATGGCATCGACCAGGTCCAGCTTGAGATCGCCCCGGGTGGCCAACTTCACCTTGCCGGCTTCCATCGGACCACCGGAGACGAACACGGTCGGAATGTTCAGCCGCATCGCGGCGTTGAGCATGCCGGGCGTGATCTTGTCGCAGTTGGAAATGCACACCAGCGCGTCGGCGCAGTGGGCGTTGACCATGTACTCGACGCTGTCGGCGATGAGGTCGCGGCTGGGCAGGCTGTAGAGCATGCCGCCATGGCCCATGGCGATACCGTCATCCACCGCGATGGTATTGAATTCCTTGGCGACACCGCCCGCGGACTCGATCTCGCGCGCGACCATCTGCCCGAGATCCTTCAGATGGACATGACCGGGCACGAACTGGGTGAAGGAATTGGCGATGGCGATGATCGGCTTGCCGAAGTCGTCGTCCTTCATTCCAGTCGCGCGCCACAGCGCGCGGGCGCCGGCCATGTTGCGGCCGAAGGTCGTGGTTTTGGAGCGATAGTCGGGCATGTCTGAGTCCTTCTGGCGCGAACGCGTTCCGCGTCGCGCCGATAACGCGGGGCGCGAATTGCAGCACAGACCGGGCGAAGGACCAAGGGGCAGGCGTCGGCCGGTAGGCCAAGTCGCACTGAAAGAGGTCGGAAGAACACGCTGGCACCGCGTCTGGCGGGTGCGGGTCTCCGGGTCGATCACCGGCACGGAACGGCGCGAGATCGGGACTTGCGAAGGCGATCGCCGTTGATACCGGTGTTACCAACATCAACGGCGACCGAAGCGATGCGGGGCATGCGCCCCGCGTCGCAACGACATCCGGCAGGCTCAAGAGCCCGCCGGTGGACATCGTTCTTAGAGCGGCGAGATCTGCGTCGCCTGCATGCCCTTCTGGCCACGCTGGGGGACGAAGGAGACCTGCTGGCCTTCAGCCAGGGTCTTGAACCCGCTGCCCTGGATTTCCTTGAAATGCGCGAACAGGTCATCACCACCGTCGGTCGGTGCGATGAAGCCGAAGCCCTTGGATTCGTTGAACCACTTCACGGTACCGGTCTGTCTTTCACTCATGTTTTCCAATCCTTACTGACAAATAAAAATTCAGCCACGCCAAAACGGCGACGGCAGACTGCGTCTCGATCCGTAAAGCTCACTGGAGAGTTGCGCAGCGCCGCGTAAGCGGGTGGAAATTCAACCGGGAACAATCTGATGAAGCGTGCAGTGGGCCAAGAATACAGGAAACCTCGGTTTTCATCGATCTCTCTTCGCATCAGGCGGCGCCAAGCTGACGAGCGTCTGTGCTGCGACGCTGTTGCCCGAGCTTGTTCCTACGCCTTCCCGCCATCCCCTCCGGGCATCTCCAGACCCAGTAGCGCCAGTTCCCGCTCGGTGTTGACACTGAGCACCGCCGACGCCGGCATCGATGCCTTCACGAATCCGGCCCCGCTCATCCAGTCGCGTACCCGCCCGTGTGGCGGCGGCGGCTCCAGCCGGCGGCAATCCAGCAGGCAGGTCGTGTAATGCGGCCCGGTGGACGTGGTCGCGACCGCGATACCCGCGCTGCCGACGATCAGCGCATCGGTCAGCCGCTCGACGAGATCGGGCGGAAGCACGACGGCATCAACGGGAATGACCACCAGGTATCGCGTGCGACACCTCGTCATGAGCGTATGCAAACCCGCCATGGGCCCCGGGTATCCCTCTCGGGCGTCCGGATGGACCTCGACCGGTCGCTGAAGACCTGACAGTTCGCCGACCCGGCGATACGCCGCGAGATTGCGGTTCGCGCTAATCGACAGCGCACAGACCTTCGGCGCCAGACTCGTCACGACATGCTCGATCAGCGGTCGCCCGTGCAGGCGCAACCAGCCCTTGTCCACCCCGCCCAGGCGCCGGCCCTGCCCGCCGGCGAGCACGCCGCCCGTCAGTTGTTCTGGGCGCGGCACCGTGCCATGCATCCGTCGATGTTCATGCCGGGAACGGTGCGTCCCCCGGGACGGCACGGTCAAGCGCCGGAATCATGCGACGGACCGGGCGACTCGCAACATGTCGTCCACGCGGGTCAGCTTTTCGCGTGGCCGAACGCCCTGCCCTCGCTGCCGCTCGAACCGATCGACGGCCTTCCAGCCGCGGTAGCTGACGACATCCGGCTGACGTGCATGGATCAGCGGGGAGAAGCTCTCCCCACCGCGCACCGGCACGGGCAATCCTCCGGCGGCGGCATCCTGCATCAGCGCTCGGACGGTTTCCCTCGCGCAAAGCTTGTTGCTGCCGATCACCCCCCTGGGTCCGCGCTTGATCCAGCCGACGACGTATTGCCCCGCACGCGGCTTGCCACCGGGCCCGTCCAGCATGCGACCACCACGATTGGGGATCACGCCGGAGACCGCATCGAAGGGCAGGCCCTGCGGTGGCGAGCCCCGGTACCCGATCGCGTGAACCACAAGCCCCGTCTGCAACACGTCGGAACGCTCGCCGGGGACGGCCGTAACCCGTCCTTCGGAGGTGTTGACCAGCCGGTTGCGGACGAGGCGCAGGCCTTCCACGCGGGACCGACCCAGCACTTCGATCGGCGAAACCATGAACCGCAGCAGCAGGCGCCGGGCGTTGGGCACGCCGCGGGAACGGGCGTAGGTCTCCAGCGTCGCCTTTCGCAGCGTCGAGGCGAAATCGTCCGATCGCCAGTCCACCGACGCCAGTTCCGCCGGATCGACCTGGACACTCAAGTCCTCCAGGTCACCGAGTTCCAGCAACTCCGGATGCGTGAACGCCGCCTGCGCCGGTCCGCGCCGACCCAGCACGCAGACCTCGCGAATCCGGCTGGTCGCCAGCGCCTCGCGTGCATGGGCCGCGATATCGGAGCTGACGAGCGCATCGTCGCCCTTGAGCAGGATGCGCGCGACATCGAGCGCCACGTTGCCGTTGCCGATGACCACCGCCCGCTCGCAATCCAGCGACACCGGCAGATCGGCATGGTCGGGATGCCCGTTGTACCAACCGACAAATTCGCTGGACGGATGGCAGCCAGACAGGTTCGCGCCTGGCACATCCAGCGGTCGGCTGCCGGAAGCGCCGATGGCGTAGATCACGGCGTGGTGATGCGCCAGCAATTCCGCGTGACTGACATGCCGACCGACCTCGACATTGCCGTGGAACCTGAACCGGCCACCGCTGCGCGCCAGCTTTTCGTAAACGTCGATGACCTGGCGGCGGTCCGCGTGATCCGGTGCCACGCCGGCCCGGACCAACCCGCCGATCGTCGGCAGGCGGTCGATCATGTTCACCTGGACATCCTGTCCCCCAACTCTCACCAACTCGGCCGCCGTATACAGGGCGGCCGGCCCGGAGCCGACGATGGCGACACGCAGCGCGCCCGCGTCATCGCCCTTCACGAACGCATCCTCTGTCGAAAGAAGGCGGCGTTGATCTCCCGGTAGGCGGTCCACTTGTCCGGCAGGTGCTCCGCCGGGTAGATGGCATTGATCGGGCAGGCGTCCGCGCAGGCCTTGCAGTCGATGCAGACATCGGGATCGATGTAGAGCATCTCCGTGGTGGCGAACTCGCCGGCCTCCGGCGCCGGCTGGATGCAGTCCACCGGACAGACTTCCGTGCACACGGCATCGTTCACGCAGGAACCGACGATCACGTACGTCATTGGCCCACCGCCCTGCGGGTGGGGGCCCGCCGGACAGCTGGCTCCAGCGACTCGACCCGAACCCGCGTCATGTTCAGCAGCGGCGTCTGCGAAAGCGGATCGATGCGCTGGCCATCAACGAGCCGGTTGCGATTCTCGCCCCAGCGGCTGTAACGGCCAGGTGCGTTGACATCAAAGATGCGCGATCCCCAGCCATGCGGGATGGTGACGATGCCGCGCCGCCCGCCGGTGCCGGCCGTCACGGTCAGTTCGATGCTGCCGACCGGCGAGCTGACCCGCACCGGATCACCGTCCTCCAGACCCAGGTCGGTCATGTCCTCGACATGCATTTCCACCTGATTGCTGCGCTGTTGCTGCAACAATCGGGCGTTCTCGTTCATCCACGAGTTCATCGACTCGCGGTTGCGGCGGCTGACCATGCAGAACGGGAACTCCGGGTCCATCTTCGGCACCGGTGCGGCCAGCAGACGCCGGCATTCGTCCATCAGGATGCTGGGCGCGCATTCGATCTTCTTGCTGGTGGTCCGCAGTGACCTGGCCAGATCGCCATAGCGCTTGTTGTCGTACATGTACCCGTGCGGGCGACGCTTGACCTCGCTCAGCTTCACGCGGCGGCCCGCCGCGACCATCAGCCACTCGAACCAGGCCGGGCCGAATTCGAACTTCCGCAGGCCGGGAATTTTCGCCAGCGCCCGGCTGAGCCGAACCACGCCGTTGATTCCGCGAAACCCGAACAGGGGGCGCTTCATCTTCAGCGCGAGATCGACGAAGAAGCGCCATTCCTCCCGCACGCCGGCCTTGGGATTCACGCAGCGATTGCCGTACTGGGCGAAGGGTTTTTCCATGATGCTGCCGAACGCCAGATGCAGCCCCTCGCGTTCCAGCCAGTGCGTGCCGGGAATCAGCCAGTGCGCGTGGCGATGACTTTCCCGTTGCACGATGTCCACGGCCACCAGCAGTTCGAGCTCGGACAGGGCCTTGTCCAGCCGATCACCATCCGGCCCCGAAACCACCGGATTGCCGGAGCAGATCAGCATGGCCCTGATCTGCCCGGCGCCGGGCGTGAGAATTTCGTCGGCCAGTTCGGCCACCGAATGAAACCCGGCCACGGTGGGCAGGTTCCGCAATCGCGACCGGTGCTTGGACTTCGGCGCCATCATGCTCCAGGCCTTGGGCAAGTCCACGTAGCCGCGCTCGTAGCGCTTGCCACCGGGCATGTCCATGCGATTGGTGATGATGTTGAGCAACTGGCTCAGCCACTCGCCGACCGTTCCGGTCCCCGAATGCGCCAGGCCGGTATGACTGACACAGGCGGCCGTTCGCGCCTTGGCGAAACGCTCGGCAACGTCCCGCAACTGCTCGACGGACACGCCGCAGCGGGAGGACAGATCGTCCAGATCGGCCTCGCCGACCAGTTCGAAAAACGCATCCAGGCCGTTCACCGGAACGGCTTCCGGCTCCCGGTTCCAGCCCTCGTCGACGATGATCTTGATCAGCGCCAGCAGGAACGCCCAGTCCTCTCCGGGTTCGATCAGCACATGGGTCCGGGCTTCCTTGCTGGAGCTGGTGACCCGCGGATCGACCACGATCAGGTCCGCGCCACGGTCACGCGCCTCCAGCACACGCTTCCAGCCACCGGGAATGATCTCGATCCAGCCGAACCGGCTTACCGCGGGGTCCATGCCCATGAGCAGAAAGCACTCACAGTCGTCGACGTCGGTGGGCACCGACATCAACTCGCAGCCGAACATTTCCTCCTGCACGACATGCAGCGAGTTCTGGTCGAGTGAGCCGACCCAGAAGCGGTTGCCGGTGCCGATCGCCGCCAGCAGCCCGGCATGCAGGTTCGAGTCGCCGAAGTTATGCCCCAGCGGGTTGCCGTGGTACGAGCCGACGGCATCCGCGCCGTCACGTTCGATGATCCGGTTGAGGCGCTGCGCGATATCCGCGATGGCCTCCTCGTAGCTGGCCGGAACGTAGCGATCGCCCACGCGTCGCATCGGCGTGGTGATCCGTTGCGGATGATTGCGGATCTCCGCCGCGGTCTTGCCCTTGCGGCAGAAGTCGACCCAGGAAAACGGGTTCTCGCGATCGGGGCGGATCTCGATGACCTTTTCCCCGGCATCGTCGACCTCGACCTCCAGACCACACAGCGACACGCAATAGTTGCAGTGCGTGTAGATATTCTTGGACATGCCAGTCTCCTCAGATGGCTGCCCGACATATATCAAAACATCGACATTATGTATATTTTTTATATTGTCTGAATGACAGCATTAAGAAAGCCCTCTGCTATCGGTCATGTGAAGTAGCCGGTCAGGCAGATCGCGGGAGCCCCCTGACCGGCGGGCATCACACAGCTCTAGCCCGGCTGTGTCACCAGCTCGAGCCGCACCGCCACCCGGTGCGTCATCCAGACAATCAGCAACGCGACAATGCCCATGCCAAGGTAACCCAGCGCCAGCGGCACCAGCGTGCCGTCGAACTGCTGCGCGATGAGGTAGCCGATGGCCGTGCCCATGATCGTGGTGAAGCTGCCGATGAGGGCTGCCGCGCTGCCGGCGTGATGCCCCATCGGCTCCATGGCCAGGGCGTTGAGGTTGGCGCCGAGAAAGCCGAAGCAGAACAGGCACAGGCCCTGCAGCAGCATGTAGAGCGGCAGGGGGACCTGATCGAACAACGCAATCACCGACCACAGCGCGCTGACGGAGATCAAGCCGGTTAGCGCGACACCGGTCATCCGGACCAGACCGAAGCGGCGCAGCAAGCGGGAGTTGGCGAACGACGCCGCGGTCAGAAACATCGCGATGGCGGCGAACAGCAGGGTGAATCCCGCGCCCATGCCGTAGCGATCCTGAAAGATCTGCTGGGCGAGACTGATGAAGGAAACCAGGACCCCGAACACGGTTCCCAGCGCGAGCATGTACCCCCGTGTCACCGGATGCCGGATCGCGGCGGCGAAGCCCGAGCCGAGGTTGATCAGCGTGATGGCCCGGCGGTTCTCGTCCGTCAGCGTCTCCTCCACGCGAACCATGCCCCACAGCGCCAGACCCAGGCCGGCGACCAGCAGTGTCACGAACATCCACCGCCACGGCGCGATCAGCAAAATGCCCTGCCCGATCGACGGCGCGAGAATCGGCACGATCATGAACACCATCATCGCCATTGACATGACGCGCCCCATCTCCACACCGACGAAGCGGTCTCGTACCAATGCCATGGCGACAACGCGGGGCGCACCGGCACCAAATCCCTGCACGAAGCGGGAGACCACCATCATCATGAAGCTGGTCGATGCGGCGGAAAACAGGCTGGCGGCGGAAAACAGCAACAGGCCGAACAGCAGGACCGGTTTGCGGCCGTAGCTGTCGCTCAACGGCCCGTAGAGAAACTGCGATGCACCCAGGCCAAACAGGTAGGACGTGATCACCGCCTGCCGATCGTTTTCGCT
>NZ_CAXFCL010000064.1:0-1613 GCF_964000955.1 uncultured Abyssibacter sp. | reverse complement strand
TCGAGCTGTACTCCAAGTAAGGACTGCCTGAGGGATCTCTATGACCGCCGTGAACGAATTTCTCACGCCCCGCTCGATCGCGGTCAACGCGATCAGCGAGACCCACGCCAAGGTCGTACTGGAGCCGCTGGAGCGTGGTTTCGGCCATACTCTGGGCACGGCGCTGCGCCGCATCCTGCTGTCCAGCATGCCTGGCTGCGCGATCACCGAAGTGGAGATCGACGGTGTACAGCACGAGTACTCCTCCATCGAGGGTGTGCAGGAAGATGTGATCAACATCCTCCTCAACCTGAAGGGCGTGGCCCTGAAGATGGAAGATCGCGAAGAAGCGACCCTGGAACTGGTCAAGAAAGGCCCGGGCGATGTTACCGCCGACGATATCCAGCGCGATCACAGCGTTGAGATCGTTAACCCGGACCACCTGATCTGCACCATCACCGGCGACACCGAACTGCGTGTGCGCCTGAAAGTGCAGAAAGGCCGTGGCTACGAAGCCGCCGACACTCGTCAGAGTGATGACGACGAAACCCGCGGCATCGGCCGCCTGCAGCTGGATGCCAGCTACAGCCCGGTGCGCCGCGTGGCGTACGTGGTGGAGGCCGCCCGGGTCGAGCAGCGTACCGACCTGGACAAGCTGGTGATCGATCTGGAAACCGATGGCACCATCGATCCGGAAGAGGCGATCCGCCGTGCCGCCACCATTCTGCAGCAGCAGATCGCGGTATTCGTGGATCTGGAGCAGGACGCCAAGCCCGAGCCGAAGCAAGAGCGCGAAGAGATCGATCCGATCCTGCTGCGCCCGGTGGACGACCTGGAGCTGACCGTTCGTTCCGCCAACTGCCTGAAGGCGGAGAATATCTACTACATCGGTGATTTGGTTCAGCGTACCGAGGTCGAGCTTCTCAAGACCCCGAACCTGGGCAAGAAGTCCCTCACCGAGATTAAGGATGTGCTGGCCTCCAAGGGCCTGTCGCTGGGCATGCGCCTGGAAAACTGGCCGCCGGTCAGTCTCCGGGATGATGACCGGCTTAACACCAAGTTGCGTTAATCAACCGCACTAACAGAGTTGTCATGGGCGCCTTGGCGTCCCTGAAATAGGAACAGAACCATGCGTCATCGCAAGAGCGGCAGAAAACTGAACCGGAACAGCTCACACCGTCAGGCCATGTTCCGCAACATGGCGGTGTCGCTGTTCGAACATGAAGCGATCAAAACCACCTTGCCGAAAGCCAAGGAGCTGCGTCGGGTGGCCGAGCCCCTGATCACCCTGGCCAAGGAAGACTCCGTGGCCAACCGTCGGCTGGCGTTCGACCGCACCCGGTCGAAGGAAATGGTCGGCAAGCTGTTCAATGAACTGGGCCCGCGCTACAAGGCGCGCCCGGGTGGCTACCTGCGTATCCTGAAGATGGGTTACCGGGCCGGCGACAACGCGCCCATGGCGTACGTCGAGCTGGTCGATCGCCCGGAAGGCGAAGCCGCCGAAGCCGAATAAGCCCGACGGCCGTTCGCGGCCAGGGCTGAAACGAAACCCCCGTGCCGGAGACGGCCGGGGGTTTTGTTTTGCCTGGTCATGCGACGCCCAGGCCCGTTGTAGGAGCGACTTCAGTCGCGAT
>NZ_CAXFCL010000063.1:0-9881 GCF_964000955.1 uncultured Abyssibacter sp. | reverse complement strand
TCGGTCAGCGCGCGCTTGAGCGTGTGCCGCTGTTCGCGCAACCGCCCCGAGAAAGATTCGAAATCCGAATCGAAGACTTCGAGCCCACCGCGATGCGCGTCCAGCGCCTCCGCCTCGCTGGCGAACAGGTGAATTGATGCGCGCCGCTTCTTGCCGGATTCGACCAGCTGCAGACTACCCGTGTCGAACTCGAAGGCCGCCAGTCCGCTGCCCTTGGGCAGCCTTGACCCGGTAGGCTTCCAGTGCAGGCGGCCCAGCAGCATCAGGAGGATCACCGCGCTGAATCCACCATCGAACACCAGCACCAGACGCTTGCCGGCCCTCGCCGTACGGATCAGCGTTTGTCCTGCGAACTCGGCCGGAGACGGCTCCACCGTCCGCAACACGAACGGACTGCCCAGCCGCAGCGCGGACAGGCGTTGATTCAGGGCCCTGGGCTCGAGGCACTCCAGGTAAACCGTGAGGTCCGGGTATTCCGGCATGCCTGCGCCCGCCGCGAATGTCCGTCAACGATACCCCGGAACCCGTCCCCGCTCAGAGCCTCGGCGCCGCTCCGCGCCGACGCCACAGGCCAAGCACCAGCCATGGCAGGAGCCACATCCAGCCCAATGCTCCGCCCGCACCACCCGACGGCCCGACATCGGGCGGCTCAACGACGTCTCCGTCCGGGAAGGTGTAGCGCCAGATGCCGCGACCGAAGGTGGCAGCGAACAGCTCGTACTCCGCGCCAGGACGCAAACGCAGGTAGTTCACCGGCACATTTGGCAGCCCGGTGCCCAGCGGGGCCCACTCACTGCCGTCCAGATCGCTGGAAATGAAGGCACCGATATCCGTCCCGATGATGAGCTGACCATTGCGGATGACGACCGTATCCGCCTCGACGCGCGGAAGGTTGCCGGAGATATCGACAAAGGTCTCGCCGGCATCGATCGACTTGAACACGTTGCCGGTGCCGAGATTCGGATTGGTGTCCAGGTAATGCCCCGGCGGGATGATATTGGCGACATAGCCGGCGATGGTGACGTAGACCACCTCCGGATGCTCGGGATCGAAATCGATGCCGGTGATCTTGCGATTGTCCAGCCCCGCTGCCTCGGTGAAGTGCCAGCCATCGCTGGTCCCGGCCAGCGCCGGCGCATCCCCTGCGACATTCGTGGCGATGCCGTTCTGGAATGGCAGGGTATCGCCAGTGTGACCACAGCTGCCGCAGAACCCGGCATAGGTGTAGTCGCCAATGGTTCGCAGGGATGTGGTGGTGTTCGGCGCACCGGTCACGCTGTTGTTGCCCAGATTGAACACCTCGATCCAGCCACCGCTGGTCACGGTCTGGGCCTCGAGGGTTTCGAAGATTTCCTGCGCCGCCGTCACCATGTGCTGTGCATCCAGCGGGTCCATGACGAACCAGTTGGCGAAGTTCACCTCGGTATAAGGCGGCGCGATGCTGCTGGAACTCTGGCCACGATTGGTCGTGCGACGCAGCCCGCCGTTCTGGGACTCCGTGTAGCTGATGTCGGAGTTGTCGGGATCGACCTCCGCGTAGAACCCGTCCGCGCCGAAGTCCATGATCTGCTCACGGGTGTCCGGTTCGATATGACCGCTGCCGTTGTCCTGAAGCCCCCACCACACGGTCCCGTCCTTCGCGACCGCCAGACCATAGGGCAGCAGGGTGTACATGCCGGTGCTGGCGCCCGTGCCCCAACCGCGGTTGTTCATGCGCTCGCCATCGCCGACGCATTGCTTGTAAACCCCGCCGTCATTGCCGACGAACAGGCAGACACCACCATCGCCGGTGGGAATGTACAGTCCGGCATGCTGGTCGGGATGGGTGGTCGTGGGCGCGGTTATCGCCGAGTACTGACCGATCACCTCGAAATCGGCCGGGCCCAGCTGCAATGCCCCGTTCAGGGGCACGGGCAGACTCTCCGTCCGGTTCTGGAACACCTCCTCCAGGCCGAACGTCATGCGCGTCGGAATGCCGTTGAGCTGTCGCGTGGGGTCAACCTCGACCCATTCGTTGTACCAGGCCTGGACACCGGCCAGAAAACTGAAGCTGCCCGACAGGCCGCCGATCTCGATGGGGTCCGCCATGCGGGTCCAGCTGTCACCAAAATCAGGCGATACATAAAGACCACCGACCGCGGTCGTCAGCGGCAGGCGGGTGACATCGTCCAGTGGCTCGCCCAGCAGCGACAAACCCTCGTTGAAGTTCACCGAGTCCTGCACCAGCGCGTAAACGTAGCCGTGATCCTGTTCCGGCCCGGTCGCCACACCCAGCTCGATGCGCCCGAGACGATCTTCCGGGTGGAAGGCGGTCGGATCCTCGATTCGTTCGGCGGACACGTGCAGACGCTCGAAGCTGCCCGCAGTGCCGTCAACCGAGCGGTACAAGCCATTGCCCACGCCCTGCGGATTGCCATCCTCGAACAGCTTCTGTCCGCTACGCCAACCGACCGCGGCAAGCACCGGACACCCACTGTCGCCGCAGACGATGCCGGTCGCACCACCCGGGTGCTGGACGACCACGTCGGTGACGAAATTCGCGAACTGGCAAACGCTGCCGAATTCCTCCACACCCTCGCAACCCGGCGCCGTTGGCAGACGCAGGTTGGTGAAACTGCGACCGGCGTCATCGGAGCGGAACAGCCCCTTGGTCGACGCCACGTAGACGATATTCGGGTCGGAGGGATCCAGGTCGGCGTTGTAGACCTGCGCACCGTCCGGGAAGCCCGCGGACTGGTGCCACGACGCTCCCAGATCATCGCTCCAGAACGTGCCCAGCCCCATGTACCCGGTATTGCCCATCGCCGACTCGCCGCCCGCGGCGATGAGCGTGCCGCCCCCGGCCGGCGTCCAGACCACCGCACCATTCACCTGGCTGGGCAAGCTGTCGCCCACGGAAACCCAGTGGTCGGCCAGTGTGGTCACATCACCGTCCACGGCCTCGCTCATCCAGATGCCGCCCGTTCCCACCGCCGCGAACAGGCGATGGTTGTCCGGATCATAGGCAAAGTTGTCCACGCGGCCCGCCTGGCGCATGTCGCCATCGATGAGTTCGCCGATGCCATAGGGTTCCCACTGCCCATCAGCGTTGGGGACGACCTTTTGACGATCCAGCAGGGCTTTGCGGGTGGCGACAGCCTGCCTGAAGGCACCCTCGGGGACGGTGCCTCGCGCCCTCAGCAGATCTGCTCGGGCCTGAAGACGCGCAACGCTTGACGCGATGGTCTTGCCGGACGCCGGCGGCGGTGCCGGCCGCTGCATCTGATTGAATTGCATGAGCACGAATACGCCCACGCCGATCCCCACGCCAACGCCCGCCAGCGTCCCTGCCCGCTCCCACATGCCGCTCTCTCCCGAATTCCCCATGACAACCGACAGCGCAGGCGCTGCGGCGGATGATCAGTCCAGCTCGGAGGGCGGTCAGCACAGACCATGCCGCTTTCACGCCCGCCGGGGCGCAAAACGACGTCTGCTCATCGGGATGAGGTCCCGAGATCGATCGCGTCGATGTTGTTCTCGTCGGCTTCCAGCGCCTCGCGGGTGCGCTGCTCCAGCGCCTTCTGGGCTTCTTCGATGGCCCGCAGACGACGAATTTCGGCAAGCGTATGTTCTTCCCACTTCGCGGCCGCCTTGAAGGTGGAGCGGTCCTGCTTGGCGCGGCGGAACGCCTGCAACGCGTCTTCGTAATCCTTGGCGTTGAAGTGGGCCATGCCCAGCAGCAGACGGTTGCCCGCGGCATTCTTCAGGCCGCCCATCTGATCCGCCCGGGCGGCGGCGGCGGCGGCTTGCTTGTACTCACCGGCATTGAAATGCACGCCGGCCAGTCGCGCCATGAAGATGCCGTCACCACTGATCTCGGCGGCGCGGGTCAGCGCGGGGACGGCCTTGTCCCGTTCGTTGGCCTGCGCCCAGGCGTTAGCCAGGGTCTCCAGATTCTTGTTGGTCTCTTCGACCTGTCCGGCCTTGATGGCATCCTCGATGATCCGGCCGGCCTGATAGGGGACTTCCTGTCCGAGCCACATGTAGGCCAGGTTGAGCACCTCGTTCTCGGACTTCAGCGAACCGTGCTGGTAAACGGCGTCGTAAACGGCCAGGCGGTCGGCGTCGCGACCCAGCTCGCTGTACATGCCGGCCAGCTGCTTCATGTAGCCGACGGCGGGGTCGATACTGATCAACTCCTCGTAGACCTCGGCGGTCTTGGCGTAGTCCTTCTTGGCGTAGTAGAGGGCCGCCTTCAGCCGCAGCCAGGATTCCTGGACCGGCTTGCCTTCAGCCTTCTCCAGCGCAATCGCCTTGTCGAGGTTGGTCAGCGCCTTGTCGTAATTCTCCTGCTGGTAATACGCCTGGGCCAGCATGATGTGCGCGGTGGGCGTCGGCTGGTCGATCTCGCTCAGCCACGACTCCATGAACCGGATGCACTGATCGTACTGCTCGGTCTGGAAGTACAACTGGGCAATCGTGTACTTGGCCTGCTGCTTGAGACCATCCGTCGCATCGGGCTCGCGCAATACGTTGCGGTAAGCGGAAATCGCCTCGTTGTACTTTTCCTGGTTCGCGTAGATGAACGCGTAGAAATTCCACAGCTGCGACTTGGCGTAGCTGTTCAGGCGGTCGCTGCCCTTGAGCTTGTCCAGCTCGGCGATGGCTTCGTTGAACCGATTGGCCTCCGCCAGCTCCTGAGCCTTGGTCAGGGCATCGAAGGTTCTCGCATCAATGGCGCCCTGCTGTGCGTGCGCGGCAAATGCGACGCAGCCACCGAGCATGGCGGCGGCAATTCGGAACTTCGTGCGAGACATGGTCATTGCCGGCTACTTCTGCAACTGGAAGGTGATGCGAGTCCGTACGCCATGGCTTTCGATCGGCTCGCCATCAACCACGCGCGGCTTGTACTTGTAGCGGCTCGCCGAGTCGATCGCGGCTCTCTCGAAAATCGAACTGCTCGACTCGACAACCACGGGATCACGCACGGTGCCCGACTTGGTCACGGTGTATTCCAGAATGACGTAACCCTCGAGCCCCCGGCTCATCGCCGCCCGCGGATAGCGCGGCGCCACCTTGACGATCGGCAGATACTCGCCGTCGCTCGCCGACAGGCCCGCGCCGATGCTCAGGTCCAAATCCGTTGCCACTTCACTGGGCGCACCCAGCTGGCCGACCGTCGCGTTGCCGTCGATCTGATCGAAGGCCTGCTCCGGCACTTCCGGCGGCGGGGTGTCATCCAGTTCGGGTTTTTCGGGCTTTTCCACCGAGCGCTGGCGCTGGATCTCCTCGTCGGGCATGACGATGTCCGGCAGCTTGACCACCGGCGACTTGTCCAGTTCGCGGTCGGCGAACTCGATCAGCGACACCATGATCAGGATCAGCGCTGCGGTGATCAGTAACGCCGGTGGAGCAACCAGCAGTGTGCGGATGACGCCCTGCATCGAAGCCTCCGGTGATCAGCGGTTTTCGGTGGCCAGCGACACCTTCTCAGGCGGCACCACCTCGCGGGCCTGATCCAGCACTTCGGTGAAGGTCTTCACCGACGCCAGCTCGTCCGCCTGAATCACGACACCACCTTCGGGATTCTCGGCGTGCAAACGCTCGACATTCGCCCGGACGGAGCGGATGTCCACGCGACGCTGGTCGATCCAGATGCTGTTGTCGTCACGAATCGCGATCAGCACCGACGGATTGTTCTTCTGCTCCGCCGTGTTCGCCTGCGGCCGGTTGACCTCGACACCGGTCTCCTTGACGAAGGTCGCCGTCACGATGAAGAAGATGAGCATGATGAAGACCACGTCGAGCATCGGCGTGAGATCGACATTGCCCTCGTCTTCGGCGTCATCCTGTGACGAAAATGAACGTGCCATCGTTTTAGCCTCCGATCAGTGCACCGGCTCGAGCTGCGCATCCACGCGCGCCCGCCGTTGGCTGATCAACTGATTCAGATAGATGTTGGCGAACAGGCCGGACAGCGCCGCGACCATGCCGGCCATGGTCGGAATGGTCGCGCGCGAAACACCGCCCGCCATGGAACGGGCGTCCCCGCCGCCGGTGATCGACAGAACCGTGAACACCTCGATCATCCCGGTGACGGTGCCGAGCAGGCCGAACATTGGGCACAGCGCGATGAGTATCTTGATCAGGCGCAGGTTCTGTTCGATCTTGACCCGCATCTCCGAGATCAGCTTCACCCGCACGGCGTTCCCGTACCACGAGGATTTGTCCGCCCGCTGGTCCCAGGCCTTGAGCGCATCGCCCAGATCCCGCCTGAAGAAGAACATGCAGTAGGCGAAGCGCTCGAACAGCAGCACCCACATGACGAAGGTCAGCACCGCAATCAGGACCAGGACGATACCGCCCGATCCGAAGAAATTGGCGATGGCCTCCTGGGCGTCGAGTAGCAGCAGCACGAGTCAGTCGCTCCCGAGACTACCGACCGGCGCGTTCGGCCACGATGCCGGCACTCTGCTCTTCCAGCACGTGCAGAATGCGCTTGGCCCGTGCGAACAGCATGGCGTGCAGCAGCATCATCGGGATCGCGACGATCAGACCCAGCACCGTGGTGATCAGCGCGCTGGAGATACCGCCAGCCATGGCCTTGGGATCTCCGGCACCGTAGATCGTGATCGCCTGGAACACGATGATCATCCCGGTCACGGTCCCGAGCAGCCCCATCAGCGGCGCCACCATGGAAATGATCTTGATCATCGGCAACCCGCGATGGATGGCCGGGCGCTCCTTGATGATCGCTTCGCCGAGCTTCAGCTCCAGCGTCTCGACATCGTCGTTGGCATGCTCCTGACCAACCTTCATGATCCGACCCAGCGGATTGCCCTCCGACGCCTCGCCGGACTTGCGCTGCTTGCCCACCTGCGCGGACAGCATCCACAACGCCGCGAAGCGCCACAACGCGATCAGCAAACCGAAGATGCCCACACCGGTGATGACGTAGCCGACCAGCTTGCCCTGGTGCCAGCGCTCGATCGTCGTCGGTGAGTTGATCAGCGCCTTGAGGTAGCCACCGCCCGCCGCTCCGGTCGGGTCAATGCCCACCGGGGTGAAACCGGACTGGGCCGATTGCAGGCTGCGGGCCCCGCCGCCATAACCCTGCGGCTGACGCGGCAGCACCGAAACGGCCTGCGTGCCTTCATCCCACGACAGGTAGTCGCCGTCGGAGACGAGATTGAACAGGCCAATGCGCACGATCTCGCGATCCTGCGTCGTACCGACCTTGGTCGGGTACTTGGCCACCGATGCGGACTCGGTCATCTCACGGTGCAGTTCGAACCAGAGCTGCTCGATCTCTTCCACCGTCGGCAGATCGGTGTCGTCGTTCATCTTCTTGATCAGCTCATCAAGAAACGCCTGACGGCCGGAGAACTGGCTGCTGGTAATGGAGTTGCGCAGCCGCGCGCGAAGATCGCCCGCGGTACCGGTCAGATGACCGAACAACTCCTTCAGCGAGCCCAGGCGCTCGTCACGCTGCGCCCGCTTCTCCTCGACCTTCAGTTCGTTGGAGTTGAAGGTCTTCTCAAGGCTGTCGGACTGGCGTTCCAGTTGAGCGATGCGCTGCTCGGCCTCACGGATCAACCGATCCTGCTCCGCCTTGTCCGCCAGGAACGCCTGCTCGCGCTTGCGGTTTTCCTCCCGCGCCTTCGAACGGCCTTCCTTCACTTCCCTCAGCAGTTCGCGCATGGACAGATCATCGTCCTGCGCCGCCGCCTGCGTGAGGGGTCCCGCGGCGATCACGGCCACTGCGGCAACCGATACCCAGCGTTTCATGGTGCGCTTGGCCATTATTCCGTCTCCGCTGCGACAGGGGCGGGAATGGGCAGGGTCACCAGATCGATGGACGCCTGCTTCTTGGACATCTTGATGCCTTCGCGAATGCTGTTCCGGTAGGTACCGGCATCCAGCTTCTTCCAGGCTTTCTCATCGTGGTTCCACGCCACGGTGGTGGCCGCATCGCGTGTCTGCGCGACCAGGGCGACACGCCCGACGCGAAGCACGTCGACCTCCTTCTCGTCACCATCGATCGTGATGATGTCCTGGTAGGTGTCGATCTTGCGGCCGTAGTCATTCTCGATCTGGTAGGCCTCGAGGACCTGGCGGAACTTCTCCGCCACGTTCAGATCGGGTTTCTGCACGCTGTCCTGCACGAAAGCGATGCGTTCCAGACGCTCGGTCTCATGGAACGGCAAGTCGATTTCGACGAAATCGGTCAGCGCGTCGGTCATCCGGGTGATCAGCGGCAGCATCTGTCGCTCGATCTGCGCAACCTGATCGATCGAGGCATCGAAGCGCGAGATCAGTGCTTCCTGCGTCTCGATCTGGGTCGACAGCTGCTTGTTGTACTGCTCGAGGCCCTCGACCTGCTTCAGCAGCGCGCGGTAGGTGATGAGCTTTTCCTGCTTGGCCTCGACAATGCCGTCGATCTTCTCCTGCGACTTGCGCCCTTCTTCGGCTTTGGCCTTGCCCTCGCTGACCACGCTGTTCAGCGATTGCGCGGACACGCCGAACGCGGCCACACATCCAAGCGCCAACGCGGTCGACCGCAACCAGTCGATCCCGGAGGAATCCTTCATCACTTCTTCCTCATCCAGTTATTGGTTCAGCGCATGCGGCGGGAAGTCACCGTCCACGCAAGTCTCCCGAGTACGCCTCAATCTTGCCGGCGCTCGCCTCCACCACCTACGCGGCCATTTTGGCCAAGCGGTGGAAGCCTGCGAGCCTGACACTCGGGAAGTTAAAAATCCATGAATCCGGTGAGATCAAGAGCCTTGCCGCAGGCGCACCAGTTGCCCCCACCGGCAATCGTTCTTCTCTCATCCGGCCATCATCACCCGCAACGAAAGAAGTGAGGAAAAGCGGCCGCATCCCTGCCAATGCCGCTTTCCCTCACTGGGATCAATGATCTGCTGTCAGATCAAGATCAGAGCGTGCCCGGAAGCGTCCAGCCTTCCCACCACGCGGAGGTGGCATCCGGATCGACCGCGCCGATGTAATCGGTCTGATCGAGGAAGTCCGGAATCGCGGTGCTGTTGCTGTTGCTCGCATTGAAGGCCGCGAAGTCCGTCGGCGTGATGCCGTTGGCAGCGGCCAGCGTGGCGGCGTACAGCGCGTTCAGCGCCGGATCCATCGTGCTCACCGGAGCCGTCTGGATGTTGTTCGTCTGGTTCGTCGCATCGGTCTCGAACGTGGCGGCGTCACAGATGAACTGGTTGATATCCAGCGCAGGCGGGTTGGCCGTGGCGTTCTGCTGAGCGGCCATGCCTTCCACTTCCATGCACACGTCCGGTGTGCCGGCGGTGGCATCGACGTCGATGATGGTGTGGTGGAAGAAGCCACCGGTGCCCGCCTTCAGGCGGAAACCGGCATCTTCCGGGTCACCGTCACAGACGAACGTGGCGTTGGCGATGGTCGGGATCGACAGCGGGGAGGCCGCACCTTCGGTATCGGCTTCGACGCAGTAGTCACCTTCATCCGCAGCCTGCACGGCCAGCAGGTACTGGATGTTGCCGACGTAGCCTTCGTCCCAGTCCAGCGACTCGTCACCGTTGGCCGTCAGTACAACGTACTTGGCGTTCACGGCACCGCCGTAGAACTCGACGCCATCGTCAAAGTTGCCATGCACCTGGATGTACTCGACGGTGGTACCGGAACCCACGCCCACGAAGGAGATACCGTTGATTTCGTTACCGACGGCGAATTCGAAGCCGCCTTCGGCCACGATCACGTAGCGCAGCACGCCACTGTCGTCATCGGGCGTGAAGCCACCGGCGAAACCGGATTCACCTTCCGCGTCGATGTTGCAGGCCGTGCCGGCGGTGCACTGGTTGTGGTTACCGTAGCCGTGCAGGATCAGACCGCCCCATTCCTGGTTGCCGTCGAAGCCT
>NZ_CAXFCL010000062.1:0-30710 GCF_964000955.1 uncultured Abyssibacter sp. | reverse complement strand
CTTGCCGGAGCTGGGTGCCACGGTGTTGTACGCACGGGCCAGACGGGTGATGGAGTCGAGCAGGATCACGACGTCCCGCTTGTGCTCAACCAGGCGCTTGGCCTTCTCGATCACCATTTCGGCGACCTGCACGTGGCGAGTCGCCGGCTCGTCGAAGGTCGAGGAGACGACCTCGCCGCGCACGGAGCGCTGCATGTCGGTCACTTCCTCGGGTCGCTCGTCGATCAGCAGCACGATCAGGTAGGCATCGGGGTAGTTGGCCGCGATGCTTTGCGCGACGTTCTGCATCAGCATGGTCTTGCCGGCCTTGGGCGGCGAGACGATCAGGCCGCGCTGGCCCTTGCCGAACGGCGAGACGATGTCGATGATCCGTGCCGTGATGTCCTCGGTGCTGCCGTTGCCGAGTTCCATGACCAACTGTTCTTCCGGGAACAGCGGCGTGAGGTTCTCGAACGGCACCTTGCGCTTGGACTGCTCCGGCGTTTCACCGTTGATGGTGTCGACCTTGAGCAGGGCGAAGTAGCGCTCGTTGTCCTTGGGCGTGCGAATCTGTCCGGTGATGCTGTCACCGGTACGCAGGCCGAAGCGCCGGATCTGCGACGGCGACACGTAGATGTCGTCCGGGCCGGCCTGGTAGGAGGCCTCCGGCGCGCGCATGAAGCCGAACCCGTCGGACAGGATTTCCAGCACGCCGTCGCCGAAGATCTGCTGGCCCATCCGCGCACGGGCACGGATGATCTGGAAGATCACGTCCTGCTTCTTGGTGCGCGAGACATTCTCGATGCCCATCGCCTCGGCTTCCTCGATCACCTCGGAAGCGGTCTTGGACTTGAGCTCGCAGATGTTCAGCGGCGGGCCGTCGTATTCCGGCACCGGTTCGGGCTGCTGATCGCGGTTGCGCCGTCCGCGGCGGCGTCGGCCACCGCTCTGGTTGTTATTGTTGTTGTTCTGGCCGCCGCGATTGTTGCGATTGTTGCGGTTGCCCGGCTGGTTGTCGTCGTCGCCGTCATTCTGAGCGGCGTCCGAGTTGTCACCGCCATTGTCTTGCGGTGTGTCGTCGCCACCCTTGTTGTCGGCAGGCGCGGCATGGCCGCCCTTGTCGGAGGGCTTTTCGGAATCGGAGGCAGCATTGGCGTCGGCAGGCTCCACGGCCAGCTTCACCTTCTTGCGTGGTTTGCGTTCCGCCTCGTTGCTTGTCTCCGGGCGTTCTGCGACGTCGTCTACGGCGGTCTCTTCTTTGGTCACCGGGTTTCTACCGTGAGAGGGATCAGATTCAATTCGAAAGTCGAGGGGCCGGCAGGGCCGGCCCCGAATGGTTCATGCCAGATGCTGATCGAGAAAATCCGACAGCTGGGCCTTGGACAGCGCGCCCACCTTGGTGGCGGCGACTTCGCCGTCCTTGAACAGCATCAGCGTGGGAATGCCACGGATGCCGAACTTGGGCGGCGTGCCCGGATTTTCGTCAACGTTGAGCTTGGCGATCTTCAGACGGCCCGCGTAGTCGCTGGCCACTTCTTCCAACACCGGCGCGATCATCTTGCAGGGGCCGCACCATTCGGCCCAGTAATCGACCAGCACGGGCACCGACGACTGTTTCACGTCCGTGTCGAAGCTGGCGTCGGTCACGACAGCGATGTTCTCGCTCATAACAACTCCTAAAGCAAACATGGATGGATTGCGGCCCCAGGTCCGCAACGCCAGAACAATGGAAGCGACGACCCTTCGTCGGAAGGGTGTCATCCGTCCCGCCGCGAACATGGCGTTCGCAGGGCGGCGACGCAAGCTGATGTGGGGAAATTGAATAACGTTGTGCGCTGGCGTGATGGCGCGCACTGGATAAATCGTATTGGAGCCCACTTTTGTTACCATTGCAAGTCGTTTCGGGTGACGCCTCTGTCGCACCCTCACTTGCACTCTTCAGGTTTCTCCTGCGCATGGCCGACGCCGCACATCTCTCGGAGACCCCGTTCTCCGATCTCCCGCTTGCTCAACCGCTGCAAGCCGCCCTCGCCGAAATCGGCTTTACCCACTGCACGCCGATTCAGGCACAGACCCTGCCCAAGCTGATCGCCGGTCGCGACATCGCCGGTCAGGCCCAGACGGGCACCGGCAAGACGGCCGCGTTTCTGCTCGCGACCATTCACCGGCTGCTGTCGCATGAACCGGAACCGATCCAGAGCGGCTTCACCTGCGCACCCCGGGCGCTGATCATCGCTCCGACTCGTGAACTGGCGATCCAGATCGAGAAGGATGCCGCGACCCTGCTCAAGCAGGTGGACCTGAGCCTGATGGTGGTGTTCGGCGGGACCGGTTACGAATCCCAGCGCGAGGAATTGCGCGCGGGTGTCGACATCCTGGTCGGCACGCCCGGCCGGCTGATCGACTATTACAAGCAGAAGGCCTACACGCTGAGCCGGGCCGAGGCAGTCGTGCTCGACGAGGCCGACCGGATGTTCGACCTGGGCTTCCTCAAGGATATCCGCTACATCCTGCGCAAGCTGCCCGAACCTCAGAAGCGGCTCAACATGCTGTTCTCCGCCACGCTGTCGCATCGCGTGCTGGAGCTGGCCTACGAGCACATGAACGATCCGGAACTGATTCGCGTCGAGGCCGAGACCGTGACCGCGGACCGCGTGCGCCAGACCATGGTGCATGTGTCCAAGGACGACAAGATCGCGCTGCTGATCGGCTGGCTGCGGCAGCATGACCCGCACCGGACGATGGTGTTCATCAACACCAAGCGGGTCGGCGAGCGCGTGGCGGACTGGCTCAACGCCAACGGTTTCGCCACCGCGATCATTTCCGGCGATGTGCCGCAGACCAAGCGCATGCGGTTGCTGGAGCGTTTCCAGAGTGGCGAACTGTCGATCCTGGTCGCGACCGACGTGGCCGCCCGGGGTTTGCACATTCCCGACGTGACCCACGTCATCAATTACGACCTGCCGCAGGACGCCGAGGACTACGTGCACCGCATCGGCCGCACGGCGCGTGCCGGGGCCGAAGGCGACGCGATCAGCTTCTGCTGCGAGGAGTACGTCTACTCGCTGCCGGACATCGAGCGCTACGTGGGCTTCAAGATCGAGACGACGATTCCCGGACCCGAGGACATGGCCACCGATCTGGTCAGGCCGAAGCCGCGCGAGCGCAAGCCGCGGGCCGACGGGAAGCGTCGTGGTGGCGGAGGCGGCGGTCGACGCCGGCGCGGAGGCGGTTCCCGGCCCGCGTCGGGCGGGTCCTGAACCGCGTCAGTCGCGCAACACCTCGGCGAGTGACTCCCCGGCCGGGCCATCGTCCATGGTCGACGGCGGGTGGCGGGAATCCGGGCGGCTGATTCCCCAGACATGCCGGTAGCCGGCGGCCCGGGCGGCATGTCGCACGCGCAGGCTGTCGTCGACGAACAGGCTGCGGTCGGGGTCATGGGGGACTCGCTCCCGCAAACGCGACCAGAACGCCGGATGTTCCTTCGGCGCATCAAAGTCGTGCGAACTCAGCAACTGATCGAACAGCCCGGCAATGCCGGTCTGCTCCAGCTTGATTTCCAGTGTCAGCGGATGCGCGTTGGTGACCAGCCAGACGCTGTGACCGCGCCGACGCGCCTGCTCGATCGCGTCCACGGCCCCCGCAAGCGGGGTTACGCGATGCTGCGTGGCGCGCTTGCGGGAGGCGATGTCCAGCGCAAGCTCGCGGGACCAGTGGTCCAGGCAGTACCAGTTCAGGGTGCCGAAGGCCGCCTCGAAGCGGTCCTCCAGCTCGGGCCGGACGGCATGGAGCTCCTGGCCACGTTCCTGCGCCACTTCGCGCGGAATGTGCTCCTGCCAGAACCAGTTGTCGTAGGCCAGGTCGAGAATCGTGCCGTCCATGTCGAGCATGACCGTGTCGATCTCGTCCCAGTCCGGTGGTGAGGGCGGCATAATGCGGTCCATGCGGCGAGCGATCCGATCCGATGTCTGAAACCCCGGTCAGCCTGCAGGCGCTGGTCGCCGTGGCGCGACGGGCCGGTGACTCCATTATGAAGCACTACGTCGGCGAGTTCGCGGTGAACTACAAGGCCGACCGTTCGCCCGTCACCGCCGCCGACCTGGCGGCGCACCGTGCCATCCTCGACGAGCTGTCGCGATTGACCCCGGACATTCCCTGCCTGTCGGAGGAAGCCGAATCCATCACCTGGGAGCAGCGCCGTCACTGGCAACGCTACTGGTTGATCGATCCGCTGGACGGGACCCGGGAGTTCATTGCCCGCAATGGCGAGTTCACGGTGAATATCGCGCTGATCGAGCAGGGTGATCCGGTGATGGGCGTGGTCCATGCGCCGGCCCTGGGTGAGACCTATTTCGCGGCGCGTGACCAGGGCGCGACCATGCTGACGGCAACGGGAGAGCCCCGGTCGCTGCCGGCATGCCCACCGCGCTCCGCGCGCCCGCGCGTGCTGGTCACGCGCTCGCATCGCTCCGACGCCCTGACCGCCTTGCTGGAGCGTCTGCCGCCGCACGAGGAAGTCGTCGTCGGCAGCGCGTTGAAATTCGGGCGGCTGGCCGCCGGTGGCGGGGAGTTTTATCCGAGGCTGGGGCCGACCTCCGAATGGGACACGGCGGCGGGGCAGTGCGTTGCCGAGGAAGCCGGCGCGCGGATGTGCACGGCGGCGGGTGAGCGGCTGCGCTACAACCAGTCGCCGTCGTTGCTCAATCCGGACTTTTCGGTGGCGGCCGCACCCTGTTTCGACTGGCAGGCGAGCCTGTCGTGAGTCAGGTGCGTGAGAACAACTCCACGGTCGCCGGGTCTGATGCCTCGATGACCGCCTCGACCACCGACATGAACCGCCCCGCCGGGCCCTGGCTTGCGCGGACCGCGCTGCGCCTCATGGACGGGCTGACCGGCGCCTGTCTGGGCGCCCTGTTCTACGGAAGCTGGGGCGTGTTCGCGAATGCGGCGCATGGCATGGACATCGCGCTGCGCTCAGGTTCGGCGCAGGGCACGATGAGTTTTGTCGTGACCCTGACCGGTACCACGCTGATGCACCGGCTTTATGCGGGCGCGGGGGCGCGAGGGTGGCGGGCGACGCGCGCGATTCTCGGCGCACTCGGTATCATCTACGGGTTGATCATTGGCGTGCACTGGTGGCTCGGCACCCCCGAGATTCTCCTGACCCTGGCGCCGGGTCTGCCCATCACCATCGGATTTTGCTTGATCTTTACCATCAGTCTGGTGCGGCTCGATTCCGCGGGGGCGAAACCGCGCCGCGCGGAGTCCGCAAAGGCCGGGCTGGAGTAATCGGGAACAGGAAATAACGCGTGTCCATCAACGCCTTGATCAACGACAACATCGCGACGCTGCGTGAAGCGGACGCACTCCTCGGTTTCCTGTCCGCCAGCCACTACAGCCTGGTCGGACCGCACCTGCGTCATATCGTCGATCACTATCGCTGTCTGCTTGCGGGGCTGCCGGCCGGCGAGGTGGACTACGACGCCCGTGAACGGTGCCGGGAGACGGAGCTGTCGATTGCCAAGGCACGGCGCGTGATCGGCCAGCTGCAGGCCGAGCTGGAGGCGCTGAGTTCCGGGGATGACGTGTCTCTGACGGTGCGGCTGGCGACTGACGCCGATCGGCCCTCCATCGTGTCGCGGTCCTCGCTTTCGCGGGAGCTGCAGTTCGTTCAGGGGCATGCCGTTCATCATTTCGCGTTGATCCGTCACGCGCTGGATTCGCTGGGCACCCAGTTGCCGGACAGCTTCGGCAAGGCGCCGGCGACGCTGCGTCACGAACGCGCCAGCGCCTGAGCCTAGTTTCCTCCGGTGCGGGGTGTGACTTGGCGGACCCGCTGGTCGATCCGACTGGCGCGCTTGCGGCGATGGGAGTTCTGGCCGGGACAGATTTTCTATGTGCCGGTCGTCGCCTTCATTGCCTGGCGTGCGGTGTCCACGTGGCAATGGACCCGCTTCACCGCGGTCAATCCGGGGATCTCCCATGCCGGCGGTCTGATCGGCGAGGGCAAGCACGAAACCCTGAACCCGTTGGCCGAGCGCGCGCCGGATTTCGTCGCGCCGTTCCGTTGTATTCCCGCCGAACTGCCGCCGGCACAGCGCGTGGCGCAGGCGCTCGATTTTGCGAAGACCCTGGATGCGCCCTGGCCGCTGGTGATCAAGCCGGACTGCGGGGAGCGTGGACGCGGCGTGCGGATCGCGCGCAGCGAGGCCGCGGTCCGGGACTATTTCCGGCGCATGCACGAGGCGGTGGTTGTTCAGGCCTTCGTGCCCGGGCAGGAGTTCGGACTGTTCTACATCCGGCGCCCCGGAGAAGCCGGTCGCCTGGTCTCCATCACCGAAAAGCGATTCCCGGAACTGGTTGGTGACGGCCGGCAGTCGCTGCAGGCGCTGATTCTCGCCCACGAGCGCGGCCGGCTGATCGCTCCGCTGCTGTTCGACCGGTTCGCGGATTCGCTTGACCGCGTGCCGGCGGAGGGTGAAGTCGTCGTGCTGGCCGATGTCGGCAGTCACTGCCGCGGATCCATGTTTGTCGACGCTGGCGCGTTGTGCTCAGAGGTGCTGGAGGCACGGGTGCGCGCCCTGGCCGATGCGATTCCCGGGTTCCACTTCGGCCGGTTCGACGTTCGCGCAGATTCCGCCGAGGCGCTGGCGGCCGGCGAGGGGTTCCGCGTGATCGAGGTCAACGGAGCCAGCGCCGAACCCGCTCATGTCTATCAGCCGGGCACGCCGCTCAGGGACGGGTTGCGTGCTTTCTTCGCCATCTGGCGCGACATGATGGACATCGGCGCCGCCAACGTCCGCGCCGGCGCGTCCTGGGTGCGGCCGCTTGATCTGGCCGCCATGGCCTGGCGGGAGCATCACAAGCAGCGCGGCATCGACTGGCCGTCCAACGTGTGGTCGGGCGATCGTTCGCGTTAGCATCGCTGTTCGCGGGGCGACAGAAACCAGCCAGGACACGAGAGGAGATTCACGGATGAAACGCGCGGGCGGCTGGCTGTTCCTGATCATTGCGATTGTCGGCGGATACCTGTTGTTCTATCCGGTGGAGATCGAGCCGGTGAAGTGGCAGGCACCACCGGCTCCACCGCTGGAGAACGACTACGCGCTCAATGCGCGTCTGGCGCAGGTCGAACGTCTGGCCACCGGGGCCGGCGACGGGCCGGAGGATGTCGCGGTCTCCGCCGACGGTGACATTTACACCGGGTACCTGGATGGTCGTGTGGTGCGCGTCGACGGCCACACCGGCGAGGTGACCACATTGGCCGACACCGGTGGCCGGCCACTCGGTATCGGGTTGCTGCCCGACGGTGGTCTCGCGGTTGCTGACGCTTACCGTGGCCTGCTGCGCGTTGGTCTGGACGGCTCGCTGGAAGTGCTGGCGGCGCAGGCCAATGGCCTGGCATTCCGCTTCGCCGATGACCTGGATGTTGCCCGTGACGGGACGGTCTACTTCTCCGACGCATCGTGGAAATACGGCATGGAGCATCTGCTCGCGGATTTCCTCGAGCATCGCGGCACGGGACGGTTGCTGCGCTACAACCCGGACGGAACGGTCGACGAGTTGCTGCAGAACCTCTATTTCGCCAACGGGGTCGCGCTCGGTCCGGATGAACAATACGTGCTGGTCAACGAGACCGGCGCGTATCGCGTGACCCGCCTGTGGCTCAAGGGGCCGCGCGCCGGGGAGCGGGAGGTGTTCATCGACAACCTGCCCGGATTCCCGGACAACATCAGTTTTGATGCGCAAAGCGGCGTTTTCTGGCTGGCGCTTTACGGGCCGCGCGACTCCGCGCTGGATGCGACCGCGGACAAGCCGTTCCTGCGCAAGCTGATCTACCGTCTGCCCGAGTTCCTGCACCCGATGCCGGCCCATCTGGGCTTCGTGCTGGGTGTGGACACCGACGGCCGGATCGTCGCCAACCTGCAGGATCATGGTGACGGCGCCTACGGGCCGGTGACCTCAGCGGAGCGGGCCGGCGATCACCTCTATCTGGGCAGCCTCAGCGCCGATTCGCTTGCCAGGCTTTCCATCGATGACGCACTCTCCGGCGACTGACCACTGACGCGACGATCCGATGGCGGAAATGACCCTGTTCGAAAAGATTCTGGCCGGCGAGATTCCCGGCGACATGGTGTACGAGGATGAGCACTGCGCCGCGTTCCGGGATATCAACCCCGCGGCCCCTGTGCATGTCCTGCTGGTGCCACGCAAGCCGATTCCGCGGCTGGCCGACGCCTCCGGGGACGACGCTGGCCTGCTCGGACATCTGCTGCTCGTCGCGCCGAAGATCGCGGCCGCGGAAGGGTTCGGTGATGCGTTTCGACTGGTCGTGAACAACGGTGCCGATGCCGGTCAGAGCGTGTTTCACCTGCATCTGCACATCATCGCCGGCCGCCCGCTCAAATGGCCACCGGGGTAAGCCGGATCAGCAGAAGCACAGCTTCTGCCCGGCGAACGCCCGCCATGGATGGCGGGCCGGAGAGCGTTGATGTCTTGAAGGGCAGGAGGCCCGACAAGCGCGGTTGCTGAACCTGATCACCCGCGAAGGCGCACGCAAACGGTCTGCCGAATCACACCCGACAGCCGCCTGTCCCGACTAAGTAGCGCCTACCAACAGTGCGAGCAAACCGCCCATCCGCGATCAATAATGCGGCGGCACCTCATGCCCCGTCTGCGCCTCGCCACCGGACTGCTCGGCAGCCTCCATGCGCTGCTTCATCCGACTCAGCTCCAGCTCCAGCGACTGGATCAGACGTTGCTGTGCGTAGAGCGCATCGCTGAGCTGGCGCAGTGCTTCGTCCTGGTGGGCGTGCAGCGCTTCCAGATTCGCGATGCGGTGGTCGTCGGAGGTCACGTTCGCGTCAGTCCTTGAGGCGCTCGCGCACGGCCAGAATGTCGTCGACGGCCTCGAAGAAGGCATCGACGACGCGTGGGCTGAAATGGCGGCCGCGCTGCTCCTTGAGGAATGCGAAGCAGCGATCCAGCGACCAGGCCGGCTTGTAGCAACGCTTGCAGCTCACGGCATCGAACACGTCGGCAATGGCCGTGATCTGGGCGAAAATATGGATATCGTCGCCGGCCAGGCCGTACGGATAACCGGTGCCGTCCCATTTTTCCTGATGCTGCAGCGAGATCAGCTTGGCCGCCTGCAATATCGGTCGCTCGTAGCCGGAGAGGATCGCCGCGCCGATTTCGGGGTGCTTCTCCATTTCCGTGCGCTCCTCGTCGGTAAGCCGGCCTGGCTTCTTGAGGATGGCGTCGGCGATGGCGATCTTGCCCAAATCGTGCAACGGCGAGGCAAGCCGGAGCACCTTGGACTCCTCTTCCGGGATGCCGAGCCGCTGGGCGATCAGCTGCGAGTATTCGCCAACCCGGCGGACATGGTTGCCGGTCTCCATGGAGCGGGCCTCGATCGCCTCGCTGACCAGCAGGACGATATCCTCCTGGCTGCGTTCCAGATCCACGTTCAGCGCGATGGCGTCGCGCGCCAGCGATGCGTTGCGGCAGAACAGCTGGATCAGCTCCCGGTCGACCTCGCGTTCGGCGGCCTCGACGTTGACCAGGAACAGGCGCGGGGCGCCCGTCGCGGATTCCGAATAGGTGCAGTAGTAGGTGGAATCACGCCAGTCGCAGCGTTCGCGCAGGCAGCGGGTCATCAGCTCCGTGGCCGAACGGGGCAGGGCGGAGACCCCCACTCGATTGGCGAGGTCGAATTCACCACTGGCGGCGATGACCTCCAGATGCTCCGGGTCGCTACCGCCGTCGACGACGATGGCGGAGCCGCCCTGAACCATGACCGAGGATTGTCCGCCCACGACCAGTCGCGACAGCTCGGACAGCATCCGCTGTTCGGCGACCGGCAGGTCGTGGTTACGCGCCATGTCGGACAGGGCGTCGAGGATGTCGCGCAGGCCCTCGGTGTGGGCCGCGATGCGCTGGTTGGCCTTCTCCAGCGCACAGATCTGCTCGAAGGAGCGCAGTGCCGTCAGCACGGCCGTCTTCAGTCGTGTCGCGGTCTGGAAGGATTTCTCCTCGTAGCCGTTGATGTCGTAGTCGCGCACGGTGTCCCAGGCCGGTGCGAGACCAGGCTGTCCGGTGCGGACGATCAGCCGCGTGCGCGATTCGCCCAGCGTTTCGCGGATGTAGCGGACGAGGTCCAGCCCGGCCTCGTCGCTTTCCATGACGACGTCAACCAGGGCGACGGCGTAAAGCGTGTGGCGCAGCATTTCGCCAGCCTGCTCCGCGCTCTCGGCCGAGTGCAGTTCCAGCGGGCGGCCGGCGTGTTCCAGGCCCGCCAGTGCCAGGCGCGTGACGCTGTGGATGTCCGGGTCGTCATCGACCATCAGGACCTTCCACGTTTCCGCCGTTCCCGCTTCGGGATACGTCGTCGGGTTGTCTTCAACCGCGAACTCGAATTGTTCAGATGGCATCAGCGGGACTCGTTTCCGGAAGGCTTGTCGACGCCCGTGGCGGCGGGGTGTCCTGACTCGTTACTAGAGGATCCATAGTAATCGACCGTGTCCGTCATGCGCATCGCGTGCGGACCTCAGTCAATACCCAGCTTCTTGGTGCGATAGCGCAGCTGACGAAAGCTCATGCCCAGTCGCTCCGCCGCCTTGGTCTTGTTGAAACGCGTGGCTTGCAGTGCTTCCAGAATGCGCTGGCGCTCCAGCTCCTCCAGCTCGCCGCGCAGACCGTCGGCCTCGTCGGTCTGACCGGCGTCGACGGACCGCGGCATGACATCCAGCTGCAGATCATCGACGTCGATCACGTCGTCGTCCGCTAGCGCGACGGCGCGCTCCAGCACGTTGTCGAGTTCACGGACATTGCCGGGAAAGCTGTGTGCGGCCAGCTGGCCCAGGGCAGCTTCGGTGAGACGGGGCGCCTCGGTCAGTCCGTAGCGTTCGGCGATGCCTCCCAGCAGCCGGCCCGCGAGCAGTGGAATGTCGGCGGCGCGCTCGCGCAGTGGTGGTACCGAGACCTGAATGACATTGAGCCGGTAGAACAGGTCCTGGCGAAATTCGCCCTGCTGAACGCGCGCGGCGAGGTCATGGTGGGTTGCCGAGACGATTCGCACATCGATCGGGACTTCGCTCTTGCCGCCGACCGGGCGAATCGAGCGTTCCTGAATGGCGCGCAGCAGCTTGACCTGCATCAGCAGCGGCAGGTCGGCGACCTCGTCGAGAAACAGGGTGCCACCGTCGGCGGCCTGGAACAGCCCCTCCTTGTCCTGATTGGCTCCGGTGAAACTGCCGCGCAGGTGACCGAACAGCTCCGACTCCATCAGCTCACCGGGGATGGCGCCACAATTGACCGGGACGAACGGGCCGTTGCGTCGTGCGCCCTGCTCGTGAATCAGCCGGGCCACCAGTTCCTTGCCGGTGCCGGATTCGCCGGTGATGTAGACCGGTGCCTGGCTGCGTCCCAGCTTCTCGATCGTCTTGCGCAATTGGCGAATGCTCGGCGTTTCTCCAATCAACGCGGTTTCCCGCGGCCCGGGCGCCGTCGGCGACGCGGACTGGCGCAGGGTCAACGCCGATTCCACCAGCTTGCGGAGCACATGGATGTCCACCGGCTTGCTGACGAAGTCGAAGGCGCCCAGCTTCATGCATTCCACCGCATCGTCGGTGTTGCCGTAGGCGGTGATGACCGCGACCGGAATATCCGGATGGGTTTGCTGAATGTGACGCACCAGATCCTTGCCGGTGCCGTCGGGCATGCGCATGTCGGTCAGGCAGAGGTCGAAGGGTCGTTCGGCCAGCTGTTCGCGGGCCCGTTCGACGTTTTCCGCGGCGTCGGTGTCCACGCCCATGCGCGCCAGCGTGATCTCGATCAGCTTGCGGATGTCGACTTCGTCATCGACGACCAGTACCCGTGGGGTGCTCATGTGCTCAGTGTCTCATGGGCAGCGGCGCCGTCCACGGGCAATTGCAGGTAAAAGCGTGCTCCGGGGCCGGTCGCGTCCAGACTGAGCTGGCCGCCGTTGTTGCGGGCCAGTTCGCGGGCGAGGTAGAGCCCCAGGCCGGTGCCCGACGTGCGCGTCGTGAAGAAGGGCTCGAACACATGTTCCGCGACATCGTCGGGGATGCCGGGACCGTTGTCGCTCAGTTCGATGGTCACTGCCTCGCCGTCCGACCGCGCGGTCACCCGAAGCCGGACCGGCGGACTCGTTGCATGCTCGCAGCTATTCTCCCAGAGATTGGTCAGGATGCGGCGCAGGTGGTCCGGGTCGGCGACTACCGCCAGGTCGTTGTCGAACGGTTGCAGATCCAGTTCGCAGCGGCCGCTCCAGCCTGTCTCCAGAAACTGCGCGAAATGCGCGGTCAGTTCCTCCCGCAGTCGGATGGCCAGCGGTGCGCCGGGGGTCGGGCGAGACAGCGACAGAACGTCGCGCACGATGTTCTCGATGCGCAGGCTGTTCCTGCGCACGATTGCGTTCAACGAGCGATCGTCGTCGGTCAGCGCGGGCGATTCCTCAAGCAGTTGCGCCGCGTTGCTGATGGCGCCCAGCGGGTTGCGGATCTCGTGGGCGATGGAGGCCGACAGGCGGCCCAGCGCCGCCAGCTTGATCTGCTGCGCCTGTTTGGCGAGTGCATCGGCGTCCTCCAGCATGACCAGCACCGGGGCGTGATCCCCCCAGCCCAGGCGGACGAACTGCGCGGACAACGAGCGGCCGCCGGGCAGCGGGATGGGATCCATGTGCGCGTTGGGATCGGCCCGCCAGCGTTCCAGCGCGGCGGCCAGGGCCGGAGACACCGTGTCCAGCGGGTGGCCGTGCACGGACCTGTCCAGATCGACCAGGCGGCGGGCGGCCGGGTTGACCAGCTGCACCATGCCGCCGCCGGAGACGGCCACCACGCCCGCGCGAATCCGCGCGATGATGCTCTCGTTGAGTCGTGACAGGCTGACCAGGTCTCCTCCGACCTGCCGCGCCAGTGCCTCGCCACGCCGGGCCCTTCCGGCCAGCGCGTGACTGGTCAGACCCATCGCGAACATCAGCAGGCCCAGCAGACCCGCCTCGGTCAGTGCCTGCGCATTCGGCGTGCTCAGCGAGCGCAGGAATTCCAGGGTCAGCAGGCCGATGCTGGTCACCGCGGCGACCAGCAGCACCATCCTGAGGTTGAGCAGCAGGCTGGCGGCGATCATCGGGAACACCAGCAGCACGCCGAGCCCGTTGCCGACGCCGTTGGTGGCCCACATCCACAGGCCCACTCCCGCCATGTCGGCAATCGACTGGAACAGCGTTTGCGCGTCCAGCGCGGGCCGGCGCATTTCCAGTGTCACGGTGGCTCCCATGGCGTGCAGTGCCATGCCGAGCGAGACGATCAGGAACACCTCGGGACGGACCACCCCGAGCGCGGGGCCGGCCAGTCCCAGATAGATCAGCGCCAGCGCGATGACGGACACCACCCAGCGGTATGCGGTCAATGCACGCAGCACGCGCCAGTCGGACGCGGTGGGTTGATCCGCGATTTCGCGCGCGAGGAAACGGGCGGTCATGTTGCGGCTTGTCGGTTCACTGCTGCACAAGGGATTTCGTGCCTGGACATGCAAGCATACGGCGGCCTTTTGCGCGTCGCACGGGGATCGGCGAGAATCCGACGCCCAATCCCTGAGTCCGGTGTGCGATGAACCTGCATGAGTATCAGGCCAAGGGCCTGTTCGCCGAATACGGCATCCCCGTTCCGACCGGCCATGTGGCCAGCTCGCCCGAAGAAGCCGTGGAAGCGGCGAAGAAGCTGGGCGGCAGCCGATGGGTCGTGAAGGCGCAGGTTCACACCGGCGGTCGCGGCAAGGCCGGCGGCGTCAAGCTGGTCGACACGCTGGACGAAGTGCGCGATGCGGCGGCCGGCATGATCGGCCAGCGGCTGGTGACCAAGCAGACCGACGCCAAGGGGCTGCCGATCAGCCAGGTGCTGGTCGAGGAGCCGTCGGCCATCGAGACTGAGCTGTACCTGTCGGTGCTGGTGGATCGCGGCACCGACCGCATCGTGGTCATGGCCTCGCCGGAAGGCGGCATGGACATCGAGGAGGTCGCCGAGAAAACCCCCGAGAAGATTCTTGCGGTGGGCGTACCCCCGGGCGCCGGTTTTTCCGGTTACCAGGCGCGTCGTCTGGGCTTCTTCCTGGGCCTGAACAAGGATCAGGTCGGGCAGTTCGCCAAGATCGTCAGCGGTTTCATCCGCCTGTTCCACGAGCGCGATGCCGCGCTGGTCGAGATCAACCCGCTGATCGTCAAGGGCGACGGTAGCCTGGCCGCGCTGGATGCCAAGCTGAACTTCGATGACAACGCGCTGTTCCGTCACAAGGACATCGCGGCAATGGCCGATCCGACGCAGGAAGACGAGAAGGAGCTGGCCGCGGCCAAGCATGATCTCAACTACGTCACGCTGGAAGGTGATATCGGCTGCATGGTCAACGGCGCCGGTCTGGCGATGGCGACCATGGACATCATCAAGCTGCACGGCGGCCAGCCCGCCAACTTCCTGGACGTGGGTGGTGGCGCCACCGCCGAGCGCGTGACCGAGGCCTTCAAGCTGATCACCTCCGGTGCGGACGTGAAGGCGATTCTGGTCAACATCTTCGGCGGGATTGTTCGCTGTGATCTCATCGCCGAGGGGATCATCGAGGCCGTCAAGCAGGTCGGGCTGACGATCCCCGTCGTCGCGCGCCTGGAAGGCACCAATGTCGAGCAGGGTCGCAAGCTGCTCGAGGAATCCGACTTCGAAATCATTCCCGCCGTGGACCTGACCGACGCCGCCAAGAAGGTCGTCGAGGCCGCCAAGTAAGCCCCCGGACCACAAAGGACATCTCATGAGCATCTTGATCAACAAGGACACGAAGGTCGTCGTCCAGGGCTTCACCGGTCGTCAGGGCACCTTCCATTCCGAACAGGCGATCGCCTACGGCACCCAGCTGGTAGGTGGCGTCACGCCGGGCCGCGGTGGTGACACCCACCTGGATCGTCCGGTCTTCAATACCGTGGCTGACGCGGTCGCCGAGACCGGCGCCAACGCCAGCATGATTTACGTGCCGGCTCCTTTCGCGGCCGATGCCGTGCTGGAAGCCATCGACGCCGGTATCAAGGTCATCGTCTGCATCACCGAGCACATTCCGGTGCTGGACATGGTGCGCGTCAAGGCCGCGCTGGGCGAGACCGATTCGGTGCTGATCGGCCCGAACTGCCCGGGCGTGATCACACCCGGCGAATGCAAGATCGGCATCATGCCCGGCCATATCCACAAGCCCGGCAAGATCGGCATCGTGTCGCGCTCCGGCACGCTGACCTACGAGGCGGTGTTCCAGACCACGAACAACGGCCTGGGCCAGTCCACCTGCGTTGGTATCGGCGGCGACCCGGTTCATGGCATGGGCTTCATCGACGTGATCTCCCGCTTCCAGGACGACCCGCAGACCGAAGGCATCATCATGGTCGGCGAAATCGGCGGTTCCAAGGAAGAGGAGGCCGCGGAGTACATCAAGGCCAACGTGACCAAGCCGGTGGTGGCCTACATCGCCGGCGTGACCGCGCCTCCCGGCAAGCGGATGGGCCATGCCGGTGCGATCATCTCCGGTGGCAAGGGTACCGCCGCCGACAAGTTCGCGGCGCTGGAAGCCGCGGGGGTGGCGACGGTGCGGTCGCCGGCCGATCTCGGTGAAGCAATCGCCAAGGCGGTTGGCTAGGCGCGAGGCGCCCGGTCCACTTCGGACGCACTGATGGCACGTACGCTACGGGTCTGCATGGCCCAGCTCAATCTGTGGGTCGGCGATGTCGACGGCAACGTCGACAAGATGGTCGATGCCGCCATCGAGGCCCGGGACACGCACAAGGCCGATCTTGTCGTGTTCCCGGAGCTCGCGGTGCTGGGCTATCCGCCGGATGATCTGCTGCTGCGACGCGGTCTGCCCCAGAAGGTCAAGGACGGACTGAACCGCATCCGCCGGGAAGTGGCCGGAATCTGCGTGATCGTCGGTTATCCCGAGTACACGGAACAGGGCATCTACAACGCCGCCGACGTCTACATGGGCGACAAGCGGCTGGCCAAGTATCGCAAGCAGAAGCTGCCGAACTACGGCGTGTTCGACGAGGAGCGCCATTTCGCGCAGGGCGACAAGACCTGCGTGTTCGAACTGGCGGGACTCACGGTCGGCCTGACCATTTGCGAGGACATCTGGGAGCCCGGACCGACGGCGGATGTCGCCAAGGCCGGCGCCAGCCTGCTGGTCAACATCAACGCTTCGCCATTCCACGAAACCAAGCACGAGCAGCGCAACGAGATCCTGGCCGAGCGGGCCAAGGAGACCGGGTTGTCCATCGTCTACGTGAACTGCGTGGGCGGGCAGGACGAACTGGTGTTCGACGGCGATTCGATGGTGGCCCGTCACGACGGCCAGATCATCGCCAGGGCGCCGACCTTCGAGGAAGGCGTGTTCCTCGCCGACGTGCCCATCGATCACGTCGCCAACGCCAAGCCGGCGAAGAAGACCGACAAGCCCAAGGAGCAGCTTTGCTGGCAGGCGCTGACCATGTCAGTGGCCGACTACGTCAATCGCAATCGTTTCGACGGCGTGCTGATCGGCCTGTCCGGCGGTATCGACTCGTCGCTGGTACTGGCGCTGGCGGTGGATGCGCTGGGCGCTGACCGCGTCTGGTGCGTGGCGATGCCGTCGCGTTACACCTCCGAGCTGTCGCGGCGCGAGGCGAAAGCCCAGGCCGAGGCGCTGGGCGTTCGCTTCTCGGACATCAGCATCGAGCCCATGGTCGAGCAGTTCACGCAGGCGCTGAGCGCCGAGTTCGCCGGCCTTGAAGAGGACGTGGCCGAGGAGAACATCCAGTCGCGAGTGCGTGGCACGTTGCTGATGGCGCTGTCGAACAAGTTTCGGCACCTGGTGCTGGCCACCGGCAACAAGAGCGAGCTGGCGACCGGCTACGCCACGCTTTACGGTGACATGGCGGGTGGGTTCGCGCCGCTCAAGGATGTGTACAAGACTCTGGTGTTCCGTCTGGCGAACTGGCGCAATGCCCAGGTGCAGACCGGCGAGGCGCTGGTGATTCCGCAGGCGGTGATCGACCGGCCGCCGTCAGCGGAACTGCGCGCCGATCAGCAGGATTCCGACAGCCTGCCTCCGTACGAGACACTGGATGCCATCATCCGGGCCTATGTGGAGGATCACGCGACGCTGTCCGAGATCGTCGAACAGGGATTCGAGGCGGAACTGGTCAGGCGGGTCGCCCGGATGATCCGTCACAATGAGTACAAGCGACGCCAGGCGCCGCCCGGACCCAAGGTCACGGCGCGGGCATTCGGCCGTGATCGTCGTTACCCGATCACCGCGGTTTACGAGGACATCTGACGGGAGCGCGCCGACAGGCGCCCCGGCAATCGCTCAGGTGTCGGTGCTCTGGCGCGCGCCGCCGCGTGTCTTCGCCGGTTCTTCCCCGGATGCCGGTTCTTCGTCGTCATCCTTCTTGAACCACCGGTCGATGATCGGCGGAAGCCGCAGCCGTTTGGGCGATTCCTCGCTCTGCTCGTCGGTCGCCGGGGTGTCCGATGCGGGTATCGACTCACCGTAGTTGGCGGTTGCCAGTGCCGCGGTCGCGTCGGCCAGTTCGGTCAGTTCCAGCTTGCGGTAAGCGGTTTCCAGCAGGGTCAGCGTTTCGGGAATCACCGACGTGCCCTGATAGCGCTCGAGCATCTCCTCCGCCCGCCGGCTCGCGCCGACATAGGCCTTGCGCTTGAGGTAGTACCGGACAATTTCCAGGTCGTGCTGGGCGAGACGGTCCCGCAGCAGGATCATGCGCTGGCGCGCGTCGGGCGCGTATTTGCTGTCGGGGTAGCGCTGGATCAGCTGGGCGAAGGCGTCGAACGCGCGGCGGGCGTAGGTCGGGTCGTAGGTGTGCGAGTCCGACCACGGCAGCAGATCGCCCCGGGCGTTGGCCCGGCTGTAGTGGATCAGGCCGCGCAGGTAGTAGACATATTCGATCTGGGGGTGGCGCGGATGCTCGCGCAGGAACCGGTCGGCGTCGGCCAGGGCGCTGTCCGGCGAGTACGACTTGTAGTTGGCGTAGATCAGCTCCAGCTGAGCCTGGGTGGCGTACTCGGAGAACGGAAACCGCAGCAGAATCGCGCGGTACTGTCCGATGGCACCATCATAGTCCGCGGCATCCAGCGAACGTCGCGCCAAACGGTACACCTCGTCGGCCTGCAGGCGTTGCAGCCGCTTGGGGACTTCATCGCGGAACGGATTCGAGGGCGCCAGCTTGTCATCGTCGCTGGCACAGGCGCCAAGCACTAAACTCGCGGCAACCAGCAGCAGGGCCGGCAGTCGGGTGACTATCATTCGGGGTCGTGTTCGCAGAAGAGGCCGCAAGAGTATACCGATCGTGTCGATGAGTTCCGATATTCGAGTGTTCGAAGTTCCGGAAGTTCTGTCCGGCATGCGACTGGATCGCGCGCTGGCGGAGTTGATGAGCGATGTGTCGCGCAGTCGCATCCAGCGCTGGATCGGCGATGGCCGGGTTCGGCTGGAAGGCGAGGTGTCCACCAATCAGCGGGCGCCGGTAACCGGTGGCCAGCGGATCGAGGTTGACCCGGTGTTCGAGGCGGTGGTCGAGCCGGCGCCCGAAGCCATCGCGCTGGACATCGTCTATCAGGACGAGGACTGCCTGGTGATCAACAAGCCGGCCGGTCTGGTCGTGCATCCGGGGGCCGGGCAGCCGCGCGGCACACTGCAGAATGCGTTGCTGCATCTGGACCCGGCGCTGGATCGCCTGCCGCGCGCCGGTCTCATTCATCGCCTGGACAAGCTCACCAGTGGCCTGCTGGTCGTCGCGCGCAATCCGGCCAGCTATCACGCGCTGTCGTCGGCGATGCAGGCGCGCGCCATCCGGCGCGAATACCAGGCACTGGTGTGGGGGCGGGTCATCGCCGGGGGTACGGTGGATGCCCCACTGGGCCGTCATCCCACCGATCGCACGCGATTCGCGGTGCGACCGGACGGCCGTCACGCGGTGACGCATTACCGGGTGAATCTGCGCTGGGAACATCACAGCCTGCTCGACGTGACGCTGGAGACCGGGCGTACCCATCAGATTCGCGTGCATCTGCAAGCCGAGGGGTTCCCCCTGGTCGGTGATCCGCAATACGGCCGCAGGGGCAGCAGTGTCGCGGGCGCGTCGCCGGAGTTGCTGGCCGCGTTGGCGGGATTCCGCAGGCAGGCCCTGCATGCGCGGCGGCTGGGTTTTGCGCAACCGTCGACCGGTGCTCCCGTCGAGCTGGAAGCGCCGCCGCCTTCGGACTTCCAATCGCTGATCGCCGCGCTTGGGGCGCCGGAATAGCGTCCGGGGCATGGAGCTGATCCACCCCGACTGGCCAGCGCCTCCCTGGGTGCGCGCCGTCGCCAGCACGCGGCTGGGCGGTGTTAGCGCGCCGCCCTACGATGCCCTGAACCTGGGGGCGCATTGCGGCGATGATCCCGCCGCGGTGCGTCGGAATCGTGCCCGCTGGATGCGGGCGGCCGGTCTGCCCCGTGCACCGGCCTGGCTTGATCAGGTTCATGGCACGGCCGTGGCGGTGGAGCCGGAGGCCGACGTTGTCCCGCGGGCCGACGCGGCCGTGTCCGAACGCCAGGACCGACCGCTGGCGGTGATGACCGCCGACTGCCTGCCGATTCTTCTCTGTGCCCTTGACCGGCCGTGGATCGCAGTCGTGCACGCCGGGTGGCGAGGGCTGGTGGACGGCGTGATCGCGGCGGCTCACGCGCATGCGCCGCCCGGCGCTGATTTGATCGCCTGGCTCGGGCCGTCGATACGACCAGCGCACTACGAGGTCGATGCCGCCGTCAGAGACCCCCTGCTGGCGTCGGACGAATGTCTGGAATCACACCTGCGTCCGGTGTCGGCGGGACGTTGGCTCGCCGACCTGCCGGGCATCGCCCTGCATCAGCTGAAAACCCTTGGTACAAAGGGATTCGATTCCCGTCTTGATACGTTTCAGGACCCCCGCCGTTTCTATTCCTATCGCCGTGATCACGGACAAACCGGTCGTCAGGTCTGCATGATCTGGATGCAGGATGCTCCGTAAATGTTCTTTGCGGTGGGAATTTTTGTCTGATTAAATACCGCCCACAACGAATAGGAGGGACTGCCGAGGAGAGCAAGCAGTCCTGATCAAGCGTTCAGTCCGGTCGGGGTCTGCCAGGGATAGGCAGGGCCGGGACAAACACGCCTGCTGGGGGAAGACAATCCATGGCGATACGAAGTGAGTGGCCCGTGCGCAAGGCCTTGATCAGCGCGGCGGTGATGGCTGTCTGTGGAACCTGGGGCAGCGCCCAGGCCGTGCAATTCGAGCTGGGTCCCATCGAGGGCAGCATCGAAAGCCTGCTGACGGCGGGCGCAACCTGGCGAGTCCAGGATCGGGCGGACTACTTGGTCGGCAAGTCCAATCTCGAACCCGGTGTCTGCATCACCCGCGACGACGATGGCACGTTGGGTGGCGGTCGCATCGGCGACGAGTCGAGCTGTTCGAGCACGAACTTCCAGGAAAACCTGGAGTACGTGAACGCGCGGGGTTCGTTCTCGCAGAACAGTGATGGCGGCAACCTCAGCTACGACAAGGGTGACGTCGTCGCCGCGGCAGTGAAGCTGAACTCGGAAATCAGTTTTGACGTGCCGGTTCCGGCACTGGGTTCGCTGGCGTTCTATGCGAACCCGATCTATCTCTATGACGCCGAGGTGCTGAACTCCCAGCAGCTCCATCCGGACGCCACCCTGCAGCCGGCGGAAACGCCGCGCCCGTCGTCCGTGGACGATGTCGCCGGTTCCAACTTCGACTGGGCGAGCTATCACGTCAGTGGGTATGTGCCGTTTTTCGGTGGCCGCGATGTCCTGGTGCGCGTGGGGCGTCAGGGGCTGAACTGGGGGGAATCCTCGGCGCTGGTGTTCAACAGCCTCAATGCCATCAACCCGCCGCATGGTGTGCGTGCCCGTCTGCCGGGTTTCCAGCTGGAAGAGGCGTTTCAGGCGGTGGGCATGGCGGTGATCAATACCGACATCACGTCGAACCTGTTCCTGGAAGCGTTCTACCAGTACGAATGGAAGCCGGCGATCGCCGATCCCGTGGGCACGTTCTATTCGGTGAGCGACATTGTCGGTGCCGGCGGAACCTACGCGATGTTGTCCTTCGCCAAGCAGCCTGAGGACCCGGAGCAGATCTACGCGTCAGCGAACAACGACGATGACCCGCTGTCCATTCTCGGCTCACAGTCGAGCCGCACGATTCTGCGTGTGGCCGACCAGTATCCGGATGACGATGGTCAGTACGGGTTTGCGCTGCGCTACTTCGCGGAGTGGCTGAACAACGGAACGGAGTTGGCAGCCTACTTCGCCAACTACCATGCCCGGATTCCGACGGTTTCCGCCTACGCGGCGGACCCGACTTGCATCAATTCCAGCCTGCCTGGCCCGGCTGCGCTCACGCCCTGTCTCGTGGGTGAAGGGCAGCCGCTTCCCGATGTGACCGCGGTGCTGGCGGGGTTGCAGGCCGGTCAGCTGACCACGGCCCGCGAGCCGCTGCCGGTGGATACCATGGAGTTGTTCCTGGAGTACCCGGAAGACATCAAGATGTACGGGCTGTCGTTCAACACCACGGTGGGTGACTGGGCGGTGTCCGGCGAGTACTCGTTCCGTGAGAACCTGCCGATCCAGGTGCATTCCACCGACCTGGTGTTCGCTGGCCTGCAGCCGGCGTTTCCCGCCGAGGATGTGCAGGTGGTGCCCGGCACCGTGCTGCCTGGTCGCCGTTCCGCGGTGCCTGATTTCGTGAATACGCTCTACCGCGACAATCCCGTTGACGCCGACGGCACGATGAATGGCGAGGAGAACTACTACATCCGCGGCTGGGAGCGGGAGAAGGTGCATCAGTTGCAGTTCACCTTCATCAACACCTGGGGTGGCGCGAACTGGTTCGATGCATCGCAGATTCTGACGGTCGCCGAAGTAGGTGCCACCTATTTGCCCGAGATGCCCGGCATCTCCGAGCTTCAGTACAACGGCGCCGAGGTGAACACGCATGCGTCCGTCGGCGCTGACAACACGTCGAACGGTTTCGACAGCGGTGAGCTGGGGGCGGCGTGTCTGGGACTCGACGAGCCGAATTCCTGCCGTCAGAACCCCACGACCCAGGCCCTGGATCACTTCCCCACGGACTTTTCCTGGGGGCTTCGGGTGCTGAGCGTGTTCCGCTACCAGAACGCATTGCTGGGTGCGAATCTGGAGCCCATCGTCGGCTTTTTCTGGGACATCAACGGCATTGCGCCGGGGCTGGGCCAGAATTTCACGGAAGGCAACAAGACCATCATCACCGCGCTGCGGTTCGATTATCTGAACAAGTGGACCGGTGAAGTCCGGCTGACGACGTTCACGGGTGGATCGGACTACAACTCGCGCCGTGACCGTGACAACGTGTACGTGTACCTTGGTTACAACTTCTAAACGGGCCAGAGACCAGTCGTAACAAGCCAGGGACTCGGCGAGACAGACCAGGGGGGAGACAATGAGCAGTCGAATGACGATTGCGATACTGGCCGGCATGGCCAGCGCGGGGAGCAGTGCGGCAGTCACGCAGCAGGAGGCCGACCGACTGGGCCAGGACCTGACGCCCGTCGGCGCTACGATGGCCGGCGACGAGGCGCTGGGCATTCCGGCGTGGGACGGCGGGTTGCAGGAAGTGCCGCGGTCCTACAAGGGTGCGGGAACCCGGTACACGGACCCGTTTCCGGACGACCGGCCCGAATTCACCATCACCGCGGACAATCTGGACCAGTACCGTGACCGGCTGACGGTCGGTCAGATCGCCTTGTTCGAGCGTTTCCCGGAGACCTACGTCATGCCGGTGTACGCGACGCGCAGGACCTTCGCCAACCCTCAGTTCATCTACGACGCCACGCGCAAGAATGCGGTCAACGCCCAGCTCGGCGGCGGCGGGGACACGGTGACCGGAGCGGTGACGGGTGTGCCGTTCCCGATTCCCAAGAACGGTCACGAGGTCATCTGGAACCACAAGACGCGGTATCGCGACTTTTCGGTGCGGCGGTGGAACAACCAGGCGGCGGTCACGTCCACCGGTTCCTACAATCTGGTCAAGCTGCGCGAGGATGTCACCTTTCGCTACAGCCAGCCGGGTATCGAACCCCGCGATCTCGACAACGTCCTGCTCTACTTCCTGCAGATCACCACGCAGCCACCCCGGCTCGCCGGTCAGATCCTGCTGGTTCACGAGACCATGGATCAGTTGCGTGAACCGCGCGCGGCGTGGCTTTACAACCCCGGTCAGCGTCGCCTGCGCCGCGCGCCGAACGTTGCCTATGACAATCCGGGCACGGGATCCGACGGCCTGCGCACCAACGATCAGACCGATACCTTCAACGGTGCGATGGACCGCTACGACTGGAAGCTCATCGGCAAGACGGAGATCTACACGCCCTACAACAGCTACAAGATCCATTCGGACGAGTACAGCTACGACGACATCATCCAGCGCGGTCACATCGACCAGGATCTGACCCGGTACGAACTGCACCGCGTCTGGATCGTCGACGCCACGTTGAAGGCGGGAACCAGCCACATCTACAAGCGCCGGACGTTTTATGTGGACGAGGATTCCTGGCAGATTGTCGCCGTCGACATCTACGACAAGCGTGACGAGTTGTGGCGCGTTCAGGAGACGCACACCGCCATGGCGTACGATGTGCCCTACATGGGGCCGATCCTCGAGTCGGTTTACGATTTGCTCGCGAATCGATACCTGGTCCAGGCCATGAACAACGAAGACGACGAGACGTATTCGATTGATGTCGACTGGGAGACGTATTTCAATCCGTCCAACGTCAAGAAGCTGGCTCGACGCTAGACGCCAACCTGCTATCGTGCGCGGCCGAGACCAGTACGCTTCGGTGAACTAGGAGACAATCTATGGTGCGACGCACCGTCGTGATGGCCGCCCTGGTGGCGGTTTCCGCAATGGCCGTAGCGGCTGAAATCGAAAACAAGCCCGCGCAGATCATGCCGCTGGCATCGAAGAGCCTGATCCTGGATGCCGTGCATGCCGGTCCGCGGTTTGTCGCGGTTGGCGAGCGTGGTCATGTGCTGGCCTCGGTGGATGGCCGCGAATGGGTGCAGGCAGAGGCGCCGACGCGTGCGACGCTGACGGCGGTGGCCTTCGCGGATGCCGAGCATGGCTGGGCGGTCGGGCACGACGCGGTGATCATCACCACCGCGGACGGCGGGCAGAACTGGTCGCTGCAGAATTTCGAGCCCGAACTGGAGAAGCCGTTCCTCGATGTACTGTTCCTGAGCCCGACACGCGGGTTCGCCGTCGGTGCCTACAGCCTGTTCTACGAAACCAGCGACGGCGGCGAGACCTGGACCGAGCACGACACCCCGATCCGCGATGACGAATGGCACTTCAATGCCATCGAACGACTGAACAACGGTGTTCTGGTCATCGTCGGCGAGAGTGGCACCGTCGCCGTGTCACGCGATGAAGGGGAAACCTGGGAGTCGGTCCCATCGCCCTATGCCGGTTCCTATTTCGACGCGATCGCCCACGGTGACACCGGCGTGATGATCTTCGGCTTGCGGGGCAACGCCTATCGTGCCGATTCCACCGACGAGATCGCGTGGACCAAGGTGCAGACGGGTACCGGCCAGACCTTGCTGGGCGGGGCAACCCTGCCATCCGGTGAAACCGTGATCGTCGGTCTGAACGGCACCGTGCTGCGCTCGGTGAACGGTGGACGGGCGTTGGAGCGGCTACCCAACGAGGTGGGTGTCAGTCTCAACAGCGTGCTGGTGAACAACGGTCGGTTGCTGGCCGTGGGTGATCGTGGCACGCACATCATCGAACTGCCCTAGACGACAACGCACGCGCAGCGAGACCCAAAGGAATTCGGCATGCGAATGATTACGACCGACGACATTCTTCGAGTCGTTGAACCCCTGGTCTATGCACGTCGCGGCCTCGGCATGGCGGTGCTGGTGCTGTTGACGGCCTTCTTCGGCTATCAGGCCTCGCAGATCAAGCCGGACGCCGGCTTCGAGAAATCGATTCCGCTGGAGCACCCCTACATGAAGGTGCTCAAGCAGTATCAGTCCGCGTTCGGGGGCGGCAACCTGATCAAGGTTGCGCTGATCCAGGAAGACGGCGAGATCTACAACGAGGAGTTTCTCTCCACGCTGCGCAAGGTCACGGACGACGTCTTCTTCATTCCGGGCATCGACCGTTCGCGGGTGTCGTCGCTGTTCACGCCCGACGTGCGTTACACCGAGGTGGTCGAGGGCGGTTTCGCTGGCGGCAATGTGATTCCTGCCGAGTATCAGCCCAATCAGGAGATGTTCGACCTGATCAAGACCAATGTCGGCAAGGCCGGCATCATCGGTCGTCTGGTCACGCAGGATCAGACCGGTGCCATGGTCAACGCCGAGTTGCTGGAGTTCGATCCGGTGACCGGCGAGAAGCTGGACTACCGCAAGGTTTCCCACCAGCTCGAGGAAATTCGCAAGACCTACGAAACCGAGAACATCAAGATTCACATCATCGGTTTCGCCAAGGTGGTTGGTGACGTCACCGACGCGACGCTGGAGGTCGTGGGCTTCTTCCTGCTCACCCTGTTGATGACGCTGGTCTTGCTGTGGCTTTACACCGGCTCGTTCAAGCTGGCCGTGTTGCCGCTGGTGTGCTCCATCGTCGCGGTGATCTGGGAGTTCGGCCTGCTGAGACTGTTTGGATACGGGCTGGATCCGTTTGCGATCTTGGTGCCGTTCCTGGTGCTGTCGGTGTCGGTCTCCCATGGCGTGCAGTACGCCAACGCCTGGGTTGGCGAGGTCGCGCACAACGGTCGCAACAGTTTCGATGCCTCGCTGGAGACCTTCCGACGACTGGCGATTCCAGGCACCACGGCGCTGATCACCGATGTGGCCGGTTTCGCGACCATCTACCTGATCCCGATCGACATCATTCGCGAGATGTCGCTGAACGCCGCGTTCGGTGTTGCCGCGATCATCGTCACCAACAAGGTGATGATGCCGATCTGGCTGACCTGGATCAAAATCGGCGACATCGAGTCGTTCAAGCGCAAGCAGGCTGCGCGCGACCGCTTCGGCGAAGGGTTGTGGCGGCTGATGGCGAAGAACACGCGCCGCACGCCGGCCGTGGTCACGCTGCTGATCTGCTCCATCCTGCTGGGCTGGTCGCTGTGGAAGTACGACGACCTGCAAGTGGGTGATTCGCAGGCGGGCGTGCCGGAGCTGCGGCCGGATTCGCGATACAACCAGGATTCCCGCGCGATCGTCGACAACTTCTCGATTGGCGTGGACATCCTCAAGGTCATCGCCGAGACCGCCCCGGAGGCCTGTATCCGCTACGAGCAGATGGAGACCATCGACCGCTTCGCGTGGACCATGGGGAATCTGACCGACGAGGTGCAGTCGGTGATTTCGCTGCCGCAGGTCGCCAAGATCATCAATGCCGGCTGGAACGAGGGATCGCTGGCCTGGCGGGTGCTGCCGCGAAACCGCTACGTCATCGTGCAGGCCATCACCCCGGTGGACACCTCGTCGGGGCTGCTGAACCCGGACTGTTCGGCCATGCCGGTGTTGATCTTCACCAAGGATCACAAGGCGACGACGATTCACACGATCACGGACGCCGTGGAGGCCTTCAACGACGCCAATCGCGAGGCGTTCTATGTCGAGCATCCGGACGTGACCGAGGACTACTGCGCGGAGAAGGCAGCCAAGCGTGACGAGCTGGGCCGCCTGCGGCTGGAGCGCGACAACCTCGCCACGCTGCAGACCGCCGAGCCAGACGCGGCGCGCGCCGAGCAGCTGGAGCAGATCAACGCGCGTTACGGCGAGGTCGAGGACGAGTTCGGCGCAATGGAACAGTTCTGCCCGGTCAACTTCGCGCTGGCGTCGGGCAACGTCGGTGTCATGGCCGCGACCAACGAAGTGGTCGAGGCTCAGGAAATCCAGGTGGTCTTCTGGGTTTACGTCGTGGTCGTCGTGTTCCTGTGGCTGTCGTTCCGATCGATATCCGGCGTGCTGTGCGTGGTGCTTCCGCTGTCGCTGGTCTCGGTGATGGCCTATGCGGTGATGGCATCGCTCGGCATTGGTCTGAAGGTCGCGACATTGCCCGTGGTGGCGCTGGCCGTGGGTATCGGCGTGGACTACGGCATCTATGTCTACAGTCAGTTGGCCGACGGCGTGAATCGCGGCCTGTCACTGGAAGAGGCGTTCTATCGGACCTTGAGTCACACCGGCAAGGCGGTGGTGTTCACCGGGGTCGCGCTCGGGCTGGGCGTGGGAACCTGGCTGTTCTCCGCGCTGCAGTTCCAGGCCGACATGGGCATTCTTCTGGTGTTCATGTTCACCGCCAACATGTTCGGCGCCATCCTGGTGATGCCGGCGCTGGCGCACTTCCTGGTGACCAAGGAAAGCGCTGCGAAGACGGGGCTGTCCGGGCACTGACGCCGCCGGCCACCCGGCCGCGGTCGTGCTGTCGGCTCGTTCAGCCGGGCGTCTGATGCGCCGGGCAGGGTACGGCGGCCAGGCTGTCGTCCTCCAGACAAAGCGCCGTAAGCGAGCCGCCCCAGACGCAGCCGGTGTCCAGGCCGACGACATTGGCGGATGGCCAGCGCACGGTGCCCAGCGTCGACCAGTGACCGAACACGATCCGGGTGCCGTGGCTCGCGCGATCGGGTAGGGCGAACCAGGGCGTGGCATCCGGCGTGGTCTCCGGGGTCCCCTTGGCGTTGAGGTCCAGACTGCCGTCGGCGCGGCAGTACCGCATTCGGGTGAAGCAGTTGACGATGATGCGCAGCCGGTCCATGCCGGCCAGCTCCGGTCGCCACTGCGCGGGTTCGTTGCCGTACATCGATTGCAGGAATTCACCCCGACCGGCCCCGGCCAGCCGTGCCTGGACCTCGGCGGAGCATTGCAGGGCATCCTCGACCGTCCAGTCCCGATGCACCCCGGCGTGAACCAGCAGTGTGTTGAATGCCGGGAAATGCCGCGCCAGGGGTCGCGTGGCGACCCAGTCCAGCAGCTCGTCGCGATCCGGTGCATGCAGGATGGGGTGCAGGTCCGGCTGTGGCTTGGGTGCGACGCCGGCGGCCTCGGCCAGCAGGTGCAGATCATGATTGCCCAGGACGCAGTCGATCTGGTCCCGCAGCGCATGCACGGTGCGCAGCGTGCGCAATGAATCGGGGCCGCGATTGACCAGATCGCCGGCGATCCACAGCCGATCCGTCGCCGGCTCGAAGCGAATCTGGTCCAGCAGTCGCAGCAAATCGTCACAGCAGCCTTGCAGGTCGCCGACTATCCAGTGGCGCATGGCGTCTCGGTTCTCCGTGTCTGTCGGCCGGCGGCTCCGACGAGCGGTGTCAGTCAACCCGCCCGCCGCCGTTGCGCAAGAGTGGCAGGGTGTTAACAATACCGTTACAACAGTGCTCTCGCCCGCACGAGAAGGATCTCCCGATGCTCACCTACCTTGTGACACTCTACAAACTCTGGCGTGATGACGAGGCGGCGACCGCGGTCGAGTACGGTCTGGTGATCGGGCTGATAGCGGTGGCGCTGATCGTGATCCTGGGATCGCTGGGCGATGGCCTCGAGACCCTGTTCAAGGATGCCTGTGACCAGGTGGTCGAGGGAGGCTGTTCCTCGGAATAGCCCGATCTTGCTTGATCTGGGGTTGTTGCTGGCCTGGACCGCCTGGGCCGGCGCCGTCAGCCTGATCGACGTGCGGCATGGGCGCGTTTCGAATCGCTGGTTTCTGCTCGTCCTTCCGCTGGTGCTGCTGACCGTGCTGTATCGGTATCCGACTCTCAGGGTGGCCATGCTGTTCGGTGCGCTGGGATTGCTGCTGGCGCTGATCCTGAACCTGCCGGCCTGGACCCAGGGCTGGATGGGCGGGGCCGACGTCAAGGCCTACGCGGTCATCGGCTTGGGTTTCGGCCCCGTTCACTTTGTGGAAATCTTCCTTGCCGCTTCGCTATTGTTCGGTGTGGCCGCATTGCTTGTGCGCATGCGTGGGGCTGGCGGGCCGGATCGGCTGGTCATGCTGCCGGCCGTGGGGCTGGGCCTGGTGATCTGGCTCTGGTCCGGACCTTGGTGGTTGGGGGAAAGCGTGCTTTGAGTCATTCGTTCGGACAACAGGTCGGCAGTCTGCGGCGACGTCAGCGCGGGGCCACCGCGCTGGAATTCGCGTTCGTCTTTCCGCTGCTGTTCCTGTTCATGTACGGGATTCTGGTCTATGCCTATATTTTCCTGCTGACCGAATCGCTGACATTCGTTGCGCAGGAGGCCGCCGAGTCGGCGGTGGCGGTCGACCCGCTGAACAACGAGAACTACGAGGCACAAGTGCAACAACGCGCACAACAAACCGCCTCGAGCCTGCTAGAGTGGCTACCGGGCGATCAGCGTGAGTTGGTCGTCGGGTCAAACGGGGAACTGGTCGATGTGGCACTGGTTCCGCAAGGCGGGCAGCGTTTCGTGCGCGTTCGCCTTGAATTCGTGATTTCGGATCTGTTCCCGTCGATCACCCTGCCCCTGGTCGGGCAGGCTCCGCCGATGCCGGAGGTGCTTCGCGCAGAGGCTTCGGCGCTCGTGGATGCCACGCGGCCCGAATCGGGAGAGAGTTGACCGCCGTCACTTCGCTGTCCGTGGGTGGACTGGCGGCGCGGAGAAACACGGTCGTTTTGAGCAGGGGAGATCGGCGTGAGTAGTTCAGCGATGAAGGTTCTGGCCATCGTCATGCTGGTCATTGCGGGCATCGCCGGCGTGGTCGCCTATCGCATGAGCGTCGAGTACGCGCGGGCGCCGGAGCCGCTGCCGGCCGCCGTCGAGGAAGAAGAGGTCGTGCCGACGACGCTGGTCGTCGTGGCGCGCACGCCGCTGGCCGCCAACACAGTGATCCGGCGGGACGATGTGGCGCTGACGCCGGTGACCATTGCTCCACAAAACTATTTCGCCAACGTCGACGATGTCGTCGGCCGCGTTCCACTGCTGGATATCGATGCCGGTGCGCCGGTCACGCCGCGCTACTTCCGCGATGCCAACGTGCTCGCGCGAATCATCCCCGAAGGCAGCAAGGCGATGTCGCTGCAGATCGACGAGGTGGTCGCGGTCGGCGGCTTCGTCCGGCCCGGTGACACGGTCGATGTTCTGGTGTTCCTGCGGGCCACGGGGTCGGCGGATACGCAGGCCCGCACGCTGCTTCGCGAGGCATTGATCCTCGGCTACGAGGAACGCGTCATTGATCGGCCGCAAGGGGTCGAGGATGCGTCAGGCAACCGGCGGCAGCGGATCCGCACCGCGGTCGTCGCCGTGCCCGATGACGACGTGACGCGCGTGATGCTGGGCGCCAGCTTGGGAGAAATCCGGCTCGCGTTGCATGGCCAGGGTGAGGGTGACGACGACGGTTCGCGTTCCGGCCTTCCACTGGCCAGCGGTTCGTCCGACATCCGCACGCCGGCGGGCAATGATGTCGTCACGCTGGAAGAACTCGTCGGCGTGGAAAAGAAACAGCCAGCGACGGAAGACCGTGTTCGCGCGCCGGTCTACGTCTACAAGGCGAACGAACTGGAGTCCGTCAGGCCATGAGAGTCGCCGAGAACCTGTTCCGCCGGATTTCACCGCGGATGTTGTGTCTCTGTCTGGGATTGATCAT